>CAYOGX010001022.1:0-2387 GCA_964403235.1 uncultured Planctomycetales bacterium
CGGCGTGCGTGTGGTGCCCGTCGATGACGCCTACTTCACGATGCCCGGCCGAACCAGGTCTGCCCACTCCTTCTGGAACACGAAGAAGTTCACGCCGTCGGCGCCGTTTCGGCGGACCCCATCGGCCGTCTGTTCCATGAGGGGATCGTTGATGTAGATGATGGGTGCCAGCTCCTTGCCCCTACCGATCAAGGCACGTGCCATGGCGGTTTGATGCCCGACGGCCTCGGGGGGCAGCGCGGCGCGGACGTCCTTGATCGTCCGTGCCGAGACGATTTCGGCCAACCCGGTCCAGGCAAGGATCAGACCCATCGCCTGTTTCTCGGCGGGGTTGCCGGCCAGGCCCAGTTCCTCCGGGAGGATCGTCAGCTCCCAGTTCAGGCAGGCCGGGCCCGGACGCTTCGGGTAGTTGCGATAGATCATCGGCGCGAACACGTCCACGAACGTGCGCAGCTCGACGTACGACTGACCCACCAGCGGGGCGAGCGACGGCGTGAAGATGTACACGCCCATCCGCAGCTTGGCGCCGTGGATGATCTTGCCGATCGCGCGGAAGTGCTCGGTCGCGCACGTCCTGCGGAACCGGAGCCAGTCGAGCACGCCCGGATGTGTGACGAGGTACTCAACGACGCCGACGGGTGTTTCGAGCCACGCGGCCCGGCCGCTGCGTTTCGCGCTGGCCTTGCCGGTCAGCGAATCATACAGGGCCCGAACGTCGCGCTGGATCCGGTCGAAATCAAACCCCAGTCCACCCGCCTTCTTGCGGCAGGTCTCGCAGAAGCAGGTGAAAAAGGGCCCCATCCCCGACGCGGGCGATGCGAAGCGGCAGCCGTCGACGAGGATCCCCGCGATGCCCGGCGTGGCAGCCATCTTCTCGTAGGACTTCAGGTTCCCGTCGCGCAGCACCTGGCTGTTCGGACAGCCCGAGCTGAACCACACCTGCGGTCGACCCGTGATGTCCACCGCCTTGTAACGGTCGCCCGCCTTCGATTTGCCGCCCAGCCCGAACGCGCCACCGCACAGCCACGACCGCATGCCGGCCGCGTTCACCGCCTCGATCACGGCCGCGCCCCCGGCCACGACGACGTCAAAGCCCGCCGCCTTCAGCGCCTTGGCCGTGGCCTTCGGTTCGCCACGAAACCCGTGCATCCAGTAGCGACATGTCCTCATCGAGCGATCCTCCTTCTGGCCTGACGCACCGGCCGCCCTGTTCGCGCCGGACGGCGAGAGGCCCACGGCCAGCTCGGCGGTCCCCGCCGCGGCGAGACCGAGAAACGTCCGCCTCGGCATGTCTCGGGTAGCTTCGTCTTCCATCGTCCATCTCCCGGTCATCTGCAAGTGCTGTGAGCCCCACGAGCGGGCACGCCCAACATCCTCACCGAGCTCGGCGGGGCGGGCAAGACGAAAAGACGCGGGCGCCGATGCCCGCGCTCCGCATTCGCGCCGGCCCCCGGGGATGCGAGCATGCGTCGTGGCTAGCGGTTATAATCGCCCCGGCGAAACCGCCCCTTCGACCTGCCGCGGGCAGCGAACCGGGGAGGCGACATCGGCCCGGGAACAACGTAACGAGAAGGAGACAGAGCGATGGCGTGGACGATGGCGGTTCAGATGATGCTTGGGGCGGTCGCGATGATGGCGGGGCCCGAGCAGAAGGCGACAACGTTCGGGGAGGATGTGGCCTTCCTCAAGAAGCACACGGACATCGTCGTATTGTCGGACCAAACCGGCAGGGCGCAGGTGGCCATCGCGCCCGCCTACCAGGGCCGCGTCATGACCAGCACGGCCGACGGTGCGGGCGGGCTGAGCTTCGGGTGGATCAACCGCGAGCTGATCGCCTCGGGCAAGACCGGGCCCCATATCAATCCGTGGGGAGGCGAGGACCGGTTCTGGCTCGGGCCCGAGGGCGGACAGTTCTCCATCTTCTTCAAGAAGGGCGAGCCGTTCGATCTGGCACACTGGCAGACCCCGGCCGTCATCGACACCGAGCCGTTCGACGTGGTCTCCAAGAGCCGCGACCGCGCCGTGTTCCGCCATCGGACCCGATTGATCAACTACTCCGGCACGCGATTCGACGTGCTGATCGATCGGACGGTCCGGCTGCTCGGCGCAACCCAGGCGAGCAAGGCATTGGGGCAGGCCGTACCCAAGTCCGTCAAAATGCTCGCCTACGAGTCGGACAACAAGGTCACCAACAAGGGCAAGCAGCCGTGGACCAAGCAGATGGGTCTGCTGTCGATCTGGATCCTCGGCATGTTCAACCCGTCGGACGAGACGACGGTCGCGATCCCGTTCGTTGCCGGTCCCGAGGACACACTGGGCCCGAAGGTCAACGACGCCTACTTCGGCAAGGTGCCGGCCGACCGGCTCGTCGTCAAGGACGACGTGCT
>CAYOGX010001023.1:0-2384 GCA_964403235.1 uncultured Planctomycetales bacterium
AGGCGCGGGGCAAGATAACGCTGACGCCACTCTACCCGTCCTGCAACGGCGAGGGAAAGAAGCGCATTCTCGTACGACATAGCATCCTCGCCTTCCTGCTGAAACATACCCGTATCTGGGACGATCTTCGAGGGCGCTACTTCTGGGGAAAGGACAAGGAGAGCATCGCGCTCATCTGCAAGTCGATCCTGCTGATGGCGAGGGCTCACCAAGAGAAATGGCCAGCATACACCTGGGACCGCAAGCAACAACGGATCATCAAGTGGTGCCAGTCCGTCGCGGGGGAGAGGGGGGCGTCGCATCCTTCTTAGCGAGAACGGTCCGCACGGCGGACACTACTTGACGAGGTGCGCCTTGCTCCGGGTGACGGCCAGCTCGACCTGATCCTTGCTGCCGGTCAGGATGTTTCGGGCGATCGCGATGCTCTCCTCGGCCTCCTCGACGCTCATCAGGCCGATGCAGACCGCGTCGATCGGTTTGATCGTGGTGAAGCTGAAGTTGAGCCCCGTGGGGGGAATGAGCCGGCCGGCGGCCAGGGGCTTGATGGCGATGACGACCTTGGCCGTCCCGTTGATGATGCGGGCGGCCCAGTCGGTCTCCACCGGACAGAGGAACCCGGCCGCGTTGTAGAGCTGGATGTAGACCTCGGTGTCGTAGCCCTGCTGGTCGCTGAGGGTGACGGTCTCGATGCGGTGCGTGCTGAAGCCGGGGACCATCCCGTGTTGGCGGATGCAGGCCAGCGTCTCCGGGCCCTCGTCGATGCGGTTCTCGTGCAGGATCAGCCTGGCGTCGGTCCAGACGGGATGGGGCAAGCAGACCTTCACACCGTGCCGCGCGCACCAGGCGATGTCGTCCTCGATCCGGTCGGTGCACGCCTCGCCGCCGGCGCCGGGCGTGCAGATCCATACCATCTGGCGGCCGGTGCGGTCCGTGGCGATCTGGATGGCCTCGTGGAGCTTGGGCTGCGGGCCGCTGACGATGCCGTTGACGCCCTGCTCGAGGCAGTACGTCAGCACCTCCGCGATCCGCTCGACGGTGAAGTACCGCTGGAGCCACTTGTCCCGCGCTGCGCTGAAGTGGCTGTAGCCGAAGAACGGATTGCTGCCGCACAACAGCCGTGAGACGGTCACGCCGCCGATCGACGTCTGGGGGAATTCTGCCACGGGGATCTCCTGTTCACCTTGGGTATGGCCGGGTCAGCACGCGCCATGCTAACAGATGGTCCGCACGGCGGACCCTACGGTCCTCCATCTCATGGGACGGTTGCGTTCGACGCGGTGGTGGTTGTTGGTAACCTCGTCCCATCCTCACTTGGGTGGCTCGCATCCGAGTTTGCGGAGCAGCATCTCGTAGAACTGTCGTGCAACGGCCTGTTCGGCCTTGACGACGTCGTCGGCGCCGAGCCGAGTCGCCTGCATGCCGGCGGACGTGTAGTAGGTCCGTGCCACGATATAGATGCCCGGTTGAAGTCGCCGGGCCAGCTCCGTTGCCCGCAAGACGGCCTGCTCGTCCGGCACGGTCAGGGCGAGCACGGACGCGTGCTCGATGCCCGCCTCGCGGAGGGTCGCCTCTTGGCTAATGTCCCCCTGAACCGCCCGTCGGCCGAGCTGCCTTTGGGACTCGATCGTCTGGGGATTCTCGTCCACGATTACGTAGTCGATCTTGTGCCGGTCGAAGATGTCGGCCACCCATCGTCCGGCCAGACCGAACCCGGCGACGATCACCAAGCCGAGGTCGGCCTCGTTGGCGACCTCGGGCTCGGCCACACTGACCACGACGCGCGTGCCGTCGCTCCAGTCGACGGGTGCGTCCAAGCGGATCATGCCGCCCTGGTAGGTCCCCGCATACTCACAGACACGGTCTTCGGCGGCCTGGGCCTGGCGATCTTGGGCCATGATCGATCCTCAGGTAGCCTGGCGGTGTTCCAATATCATAACCGCATTGGCAGGACACAGGGAGCGAATTTCCAGGATCGCGCCGACGGCCTCCGGTCCGACATCCGCAGGCCGGCATTGGTCGCAGCCCAACGGACTCAAGATTTCGTGACCGGTTTGCCGACAACTCTTTCAGGATTGTGGCTCATCGCCAGGGAGGTGATTCGATGAGGACGCGTCGTGCGCAGCGCCGGGCATGGTTGGCCGTGCCCGTGTTGCTGATGCTCCTATTGGCTGCTTCGGGCTGTCGATGGTTCGGCAGCAACTTCGGCATCGGCATCTCCATTCCGCTCGGCTTGAACGGTACGATCGGGCTGCTGAATCCGGACGGCGGGGTCATCGGTCCCGGCGTCGAACCCCCTACCGGGGGCACCAACGGCACCATCATTCCGCCTGACACGTTGTAGAACACTCCGGGCTAGTGTGTTGGCGCGAGATCCCCGTCTCGCA
>CAYOGX010001024.1:0-2380 GCA_964403235.1 uncultured Planctomycetales bacterium
TCGCCCCCTGGGGTCGTGGGAACCTCATGCAGAACGTCAGAACGGATGACTGGAGGTACCTCATCGCCGCGATGGCCCTCGTTGCGCTCGTTCTGCCCGGCCAGGCGCTGTCGTCCCCCGGGTGTTGCTTCTGCCCATCGGCCCCCGCATCCGTAGGAGACGAGGTGCCGACCACCGGTTCCTCCTGCTGTCATCCTAGAGCCGCCGCGACACACGCCACCACAGCCAGCATGAGTGTGCCTGAGGACGGCCACACCGATCGACCTGATTCCAAGGGACGCTGTCCCGTCGGGTGCCCGCCGGAATGCATGGCGTCATGTTGCTTGGGGAAACCCGCCTGCCAACTGACGATCTTCCTGGGCGTCAGTTCTCGACCGTACGACAGCGGTCCGGTGGCTGAGGATCGGTTCGTTCGGTCGCCGTCGCTGGCCCTGGACGGGCCGTTGCGTCCACCGCGCAGCTAACCACCCGCATCCACTTTCACTAGGAGTTGCCAGGGCTCGTCCCGTCCGTTGTGGACGAGGGACCGCTTGCGCCGTGCCGCTTACGGGCCTCGGCCCGGCGGTGACCGACGAGCGCTGGAACCAAGGGACGTTCTCATCGGAGCGGGTAGCCATGACACAAGAACCTGCGGATCTATCGGTATTGTCTCGCGGTGGTAGCGATCGCGGCCAGACGGCGGGTCGATCGGCCGACCAGGTGCCGCGCCCGCGATCGCGCTGGAAAACGCGTATCGCGCTTCCTGGTGCCATTCTGACAGCGACGGGCGTTACGCTGCTCTACGCGTCGGGCGAGGCGCTGTGGCCGGCGACGGACGTCCGCGTCGTCCCCGTGCTGGTTAAGACCGGCGTGGCGGGGGGCGGCTCGGTGACGGTCCAGGCCCCCGGTTGGGTCGAGTCCGACCCGTTTCCCTCGGCCGTGTCGGCGTTGGCCGACGGTGTGGCCAAGGAAGTGCTCGTCCTCGAAGGACAACCGGTCAAGGCCGGGCAGGTCGTCGCCCGTCTGATCGATGACGACGCCCGGTTGTCCCTGGCCAGCGTCGAAGCCGCGTTGGCCGAGCGAGAAGCGGAGCTCCTCGTCGCCCAGGCCGTCCTGAAAGCGGCCCAACGCGACTGGGACCATCCCGTCGAGCTGACGCGACAACTGGTGACCGCCCAGGCCGAGCTCGCCGAGAAACGGGCGGAACTGAAACGATGGCCGTCCGAGCTGACCGCTGCCAAAGCGCTGTCGGTCGAGCTCGAGGCCGAGTTCAAACGCGTCGGCAGGCTGCACCGGAATGAAATGGCCAACGACATCGAGTTCATTCGCGCCGAGCAGCGGCACGAAGCGCAGAAGGCTGAGGTCGAGGCGACCAAGCTCCGAAAGGCCATCATCGAGGCGCAGATTCGGCGGATCGAGGCGGAGATCGTCGCCGCGCGCGACAACCTCCGCCTGCGGATCCCCGAGACCCGCGCGTTGGAGGAGGCCCGAGCGGCCGTCGCCCGACACAAGGCAGCCGTCGAGGGCGCGCGGGCGGCCCGCGACGAGGCGAAGCTGCGGCTCGACCGTATGGAAGTCCGTTCCCCCGTCGACGGCATCGTCATGACGCGGCTGGCCGAGCCAGGATCGAAGATGATGCTCAATGCCGACAACCCGCGCTCAGCCCATATCATCCGACTGTATGACCCCAATGCGCTGCAAGTCCGCGTGGACGTTCCGTTGGTGGACGCCGCGAAGGTCGGCGTCGGTCAGCAGGCCGAGGTCGTCGTCGACGTCCTGCCGGACCGGGTTTTCAAGGGCGTCGTGTCGCGCATCGTCCACGAAGCGGACGTTCAGAAGAACACGCTGCAAGTGAAGGTGGCGATCGAAGACCCGTCGCCGGAGCTGAAGCCCGAGATGCTGGCCCGCGCGCGGTTCCTGGCCGTCGCGAAGGACGGGCCGGAGAAACAGGCGGAACGCGTCTTCGCGCCGGAATCGCTGCTGCGACGCCTCGCCGGCGGCGAAGTTCGGGTCTGGCTCGCCGACCAGGCGAGGAATGTGGCCGTGTCGCGCGTCGTCGTAGCAGGGCGCGGGCGGATTGGGGGATGGATCGAGATCGAGGACGGGCTGCGGCCCGGCGATCGCCTGATCGCCGACGCGCCGGATGACATGCAAGACGGCCAACGTGTGCGAATCCTGGGCGAGCGATCGTCCGCACCGTAGTCGTTTACGACGGGAGTCAATCATGGCACTGATCGAATGTCGAAACCTGACGCGATCGTACAAGAAGGGTGAGCACACGATCACGCCCCTGGCGGATCTGGACCTGGACGTGGACGAGGGCCGGTTTCTCGCGCTGATGGGTCCGTCGGGCAGCGGCAAGACCACGCTGCTCAACCTGATCGCCGGGATCGATCGTCCT
>CAYOGX010001025.1:0-2375 GCA_964403235.1 uncultured Planctomycetales bacterium
CCAACTGTGGAGGGGATCATCAATGCGACGCTGCAACAGGGGTCCGGCCTGGTGCGCCGCCAGAATCGCCGACGACAGCGCACGATGCTCCAGGCTCTTGCGCGTGTGGCGCCAGTGCGCCAGGCCGTACAACAGCCACGCCACCACCAGCACCACGCCCAGGGTCGCGCCCGTGGTCAAGAAGATCGACTGATCGACCCGAAGTCGGGTGGCCCGCATCGCACCGCCCCGTCAACGTCCGATAGAATCCGCTTGCTCTGTGTCGTACCGGCACGGCTCCGTGCCCGTTCAACCATGCACCCGTCATATCGGCCAAATCGACGGGCCAGGTAAGGGGCACGACCACTTCCACGCACATTGCCGAACCCCGGGTCGCATAACCGTCGGGTGGGACCGCCAGCGCACCCCGCTGAACGTGGCGGGCCTAGATGTGGCTTGCCTGCGGGCAGACCTCGTCCGCCGATGGCGAGGCCGTGCCAAGCGGGCGGGTGACGAAGGATTGGCAGCACGCCTGACCGGGCGCGATCAGCATCGCGCGGCGGGTTGGCAGCAGGATCGCCGCAAACGTCGTCTCGTACGGCGGCGCGTGCCGGCAAATGGTCATGTCACTGCCGACGCCCTCGGGGCCGTGATCGGCCATCACCGTGATGAGCCCGTCGATGTCCCACTGCTGGCGGGCCTGGACCAGGTGTCGGGCGCGGTCCAGCCGGGTCGCGCTGCTCAGACCGATCCAGTACCAGCCACGACGCTGCCACGGCCGGGCGTACGCGCCGAACCCCGTTTCCATGGGCCTGGTCGCATCGGTCTGATAATGGTTGGTGTTGATGACGCAGCCGTTCTCGGCGCATCGCACCGCGGTTCGGATGGCCGTCAGCTCGACCGCGGCGATATCGCCGTCCGCGTCGGCTAGCGTCAGCAGCGCGCCGCCGCTGCGACGCAACTGCGGGACCAGCTCGATCGCCTCGCCAACCGTGCCGCAGCGCTCGAGGATCTCCTGGACGATCAGTGTGATGCCCGCGCTACACCCGCTCTGGTCGCACGGATAGCCGAGGTTGTACGCGATCGCCAGCCCACGCTCATTCACGCCCGTGTGCGAGCCGGCCAGTTGCGGAAACGTCAGCTGCATCGAGGCCAACCGATCCGCCGGTCGGTCACGCCGCAACACGTTGAACGGTCCGGTCTCCGGCGGCAGGTCGAACACGCGCGCGATGACGGGCTCGCCGAAGGTGGTCCGATCGGCCGTCAGCGCGAACGACGTGCAGGCGTCCATTCGCAGGCCCGCCTGGGCCCGTTGCTCCATGAGCAGCGCCATCCAGAGGTGGTCGATGTCCAGACCGGCCCCCTCAGCGATGCCGAGGAACCGTTCGTACTGACGGGGATAGTCGATCTCGACGTCGCGCGGGACGGTCCGATGGGCCAGCCACCGTGCGGCCGCGAGGAACAGCCTCCGAGGCAACAGGCGGGGCTTGATCTGGCAGACACGGTCGTTCTCGAGCATCACCTCGCGAATGCTTCGGTGGGCCAGGTCGCGCAGGGCCTCGCCTTGCTGGGTGCCCATCTGTCGGGCCAGGCCGGTGCACGCGATCTCGCCGATACCCTCCGCCGGCCGGCAGGGAAAACGGGCTTGCGGGTCCCTCGACATCGGCCGTGCCTCCACGCCACCGATTCGCGCGGGTGCGACGCCGCGTTCAGTCCTTCGGTAGCCGGGCCAGGCTCGTGTTGCTGCCGATCAGTACCAGCACGTCCCCCCGCTCGATGGGCTCGTCCGGATCGATGACGGCGATGAGCTGCGATCGTTTGGCGGCATCGGCGGCCTGGCCGCCGACGGACGCGGGGCGCCGAATGGCCACCAGATTGAGCTTGTGTTTCCGCCTCAGCTCCAGCTCGCGGGGCGTCTTGCGAACGAACGCCTGGGGCGCAGGCACCTGGACCAGGCTGTGGTCCTCGTCCAGCTCGACGAAGTCCTGGAAGTGGGGCATCATCAGGTGGTTGGCCCAGCGTCCGGCGGATTCGTCCTCCGGGAAGACCACGTCGTCGGCGCCGACCCGCTTGAGGATCTCCTCGCGCACGCCGCTGCCGGACCGACCGACCACACGCGGCACGCCGATCTTCTTGAGCGTGCTTACCGTCAGGACGTTGGCCTCGAAATCCGCGCCGATGCCGACGACCGCGCAGTCGACCTTGTCGATGCCCTGGGCCAGCAGGGCCTCCTCGTCGGTGCTGTCCATCCGGACGGCCAGGGCGACGTCGTCGCGGACCCGCTGGACGATCTCGGCGTCGCTGTCGATGGCGATCACCTCAGCCCCGGCGCGACTCAGCAACTGCGCCAGCTTCCGCCCGAATCGTCCCAATCCGATGACGGCAAAACGCGGCAT
>CAYOGX010001026.1:0-2375 GCA_964403235.1 uncultured Planctomycetales bacterium
CGCAAGAGCAGTACAACCGCTTGATCGAGAGCGAGGTCGAAGAGATCTGCACGCGCTACGGCGACCTCTTCGAACTGTGGTTTGACGGCGGGATCCTTGCGCCGGCCAACGGTGGACCGGACGTGTTGCCTATCTTCGAGAAGCACCAGCCCAGATGCCTCTTCTATCACAGCGACCAGCGGCGGGACGCGCGGTGGGGGGGCACGGAATCGGGGACGGTGGGCTATCCGTGTTGGGCGACGATTGACCTTGCGAGAATTCGTACCGGCAGGAAGTGGGGGCCGGATCTGCGGGAGCTGTTGAGGCACGGTGATCCCGACGGCAAGGACTGGTGCCCCGCCATGTCGGACGCGCCGTTGCGGAACCACGAATGGTTCTGGGAGCCCGGCGACGAAGGGAAGATCTACTCCCTCAAGGCCCTCGTGAATATGTACAGCAAGTCGGTAGGGCGCAATTCGACGCTGATTCTCGGCGCCACGCCGGATTCCCGCGGGCTAATGCCCGAGGCGGACATGAACCGGCTGAGGGAGTTCGGCAAGGAGATCCAGCGGCGCTTTGCCAGACCGATGGCGGAAACGAAAGCGTCGGGAGACGTCGTGGAACTGGCGTTGCCGCGCCCGCAGAAGATCGATCACGTCAGCATCATGGAGGATATCGCCCGGGGCGAGCGCGTGCGGGAGTATGAATTCGAAGGGCTCGTGGGCAGCCAATGGCGGCGCCTGTGTCAAGGTCTCTGTGTCGGCCATAGACGCATTCAAGCGTTTCGAGAAACGGAGGTCACCAGGGCGCGGCTGCGCATCACAAGGTCCGTCGCGACACCCATCATACGCAGCCTCGCGGTCTTTCACGTCGACGACGTACGGGTATCGTCGAACTAGAGCGGTCCTCATCGCGTTACCTGTTCCGGCGCTTCCCAATCACCGGTGAATCCGGGCACGCCCTTGACGCGGAACAATCCCTTGTCGAGGTCAAAGTCGGCCACGACGCCGTTGGCGAACGTGACACGTTGGAGGGTGTGATCGGGGTTAAGGAATGCGTGCGTGACCATTTCCGAGGTGCACACCTTCTGGTAGTAGGCGTGCCATCGCTTGAGCCACTTGATGCGGCGATTCATCTTGTCCGTTCCCCAGTCGTTCGGCTCTAGGTGACGGCTGCCCCCGGGTAGCCAGTTGTGGGAGGGCATGGTGGCATACATCAACTCATAGAGGCGCGGGTGACGGTCGGCGTACCAGTCGTATTTGCCCTCGTTGTAGTAACCGCCCCCGGAGAAGTGGGCCGCGTAGCAGTCGTGGAAGACCAACGGTACGAGCGGGATCGGCTCAGCGTGACGCAGTCTATCGCTGGACCAGTCGGTGAAGAAGAAGAAGTCGCAGTCGGCGATGCTCCAGAACCGGGCCAGCTCTGCACCGGGGACGATGCCGCGTCGGCGGGTCTCACGAAAACAGGCGGTTTGGGCCTCGTAGGTCTGGCGTCGCCTGACCGGGCCGCCCGCTGCGGACTGGTGTTCCGGATGCCCGCTGAACGCGGAGTGACCGTCAAAGTACAGCGCCTCGAACGAGAGGCCCTTCTGGGCGAGGCCGTCGAGGATGAGCCTCAAGGCCCAGACCGCGTGCGAGTCGCTAATGGCGGGCCATCGGCCGGTGGCCTTGGCGGCGTCGTAGGCCGGCGCGTCTTGGAAATACACGTTCGGGTTCACCATCACTTTGATCGCACAGCCGAGTCGGTGGACGGCGTCCGCCATCTTCTGGACCGCCGGCCAGCCCCCGGGCACGGGGTTCGGTTGCAGGAAGCCCTGCCATCCTGCGTCGGGCGGACGGTTCGGGGCGTACCCCTGTGCCGGCCATTTCGGGAAGAAGAAGGTGATCGGCAGGCCCGCTTGCTTGAATCGGCGGATGTTGTCCAACGCCTGCTCGTACGCCTCGGGTCGAAAGCCCGTCCAGCGGTATTCGACGCCGGCCAGGTATTTCCTCAGAGCAGGCGTCCTGTCGGCGCGCTGCTCGAGCGTGGTGAACTCGTTGCGATCGATCAGGTATCGCCGGTAGGCCTTGGCCATGCCGACGTGGTCGAGATCATCGGCGAACCGCATCAGCGCGCGGCGGGCGTAGGCCAGCTTGCCCAGCGAGGCCTCCCAGTCGAAGGAGACCTCGATGCCCCGCCCGGGGTTGTGCCGGACGCTGACCTTCGCGTCCCACCAGGTCTCGATGATCTGGTAGAGCGCCTTGTTGCCCCGAACGAAACCGAATATCGGCAGGCTGTACGCCGCGCCGACAAACCCGTTCAGCGCAACGGGCTTCGTCGAGTCCGATCGGATCAGGTAGCCCGAACCGTGCGGGACGACCATGTAGGCATCGGGTGCCGGGTCGATCCGGAAGTTG
>CAYOGX010001027.1:0-2374 GCA_964403235.1 uncultured Planctomycetales bacterium
GTTCTTCACGTGGCACGAGCAGCGCGTCCAGGCCATCACCGATCGGGACCAGGAGGTTCTGTCCCAACTGATCGAGCGGAACTGCCGGATCAAGGCAGACGTCGTGGCGGCCGACGAGCGCGAGGGCGGCCTCCGGGCGATCCTGAACTTCGGCCACACGATCGGGCACGCCCTCGAGTCGGATCAGCGCTACGCCCTTCGTCACGGTGAGTGCGTGGCGATCGGCATGGTGGCTGCCGCCCGGATCGCCGTCGAGCGGGACATGATCGCGCGGGAGGACGCGGATCGGATCGCTCGCCTGCTTGCCGCGTTGGGCCTGGCCACACGCCTCGACCGGCCGGTCGACCTCGACGTGCTAACGGCTTTCATGAGGAAGGACAAGAAGGTGGTGCGGGGCAAGCTCCGGTTCGTCCTACCCACGGCCATCGGTCAGGTGGTGACGGTCTCTGACGTCACGCCGGACCAGATTGCCTCGGGGGTCCAAGCCATCCTGCCCGTTTAGGGGTCTGGCGTCTGGCGGCCCGACAGGCGGCGGGCGCGGGGCGACCGTTGCACCAGGACCCTCGAGCTCGGTTCGCCGTTCCCGGCTCGATGGCGCTTCAGGTCGAGGGTCCCGGCGGGTGGGGACCTCAGATCGTGTCGACTACTGCTCGCCGGCTTCCTCGGCCTGTTCGACGGCGTCTCGGATGTAGTCGGGCTGCTTGTCGGGGTCGTACTTGCCCTGTTTCTTCAGCTCGAGGGCGGTTTTGACGACCTCGTCCCTTTCCTGGCTGTACCCACACTCGGGGCATTCGTCTCGCCAGTCGCCGGCCTCGAGCTCGCTGGGCGCGGGCATCGCGAAGTAGGTATTGCACTTTGGGCATTTGTGGCCGATCTGGCACGTGTACTTCCCGCATTTCGGGCACTTCACGGTCGCACCGCGGGCCTCGGGATTCTCCTTGATCGCCTGGCGGAGGAGTTGTCGTGCCTCGTCGGCATCGACCGAGAACCCGTGCTGACAGTCCTCACAAAAGAAGTGCTTATCACCCGTCGCTGTCTGGGCCCCGCCGCTCCCCAACTGCCACACGACCAGGCCGACCGCAAGGACCAGCACGACCCCCACGACCGCGTAGCTCACCCACGGGGGCGATTCGTTCAGCGTGTCTCTGATCTTGCCAACCATGCACAATCCTCCTGATCATTCCGTCGGGTTTCCAGATGGGGTCTTGGTCCGGTACACGACCCACCGGGCACTCGCCGTGCGCTGCGCCACATCGCCACCGCGACGGGGCCCATCTACCAGTAGCCTAATAACATCTCGTCCCGGCTGCAAGCGGTTGCAAGGGGCAGTTTCCCGTTGTCGGGTAGGCCCTGGACCTGGCGCGGGCGTACGGTTGACAGGCCCCATCGCCAGGGGTACAGTGCCGCCGGTGAAATTGGGCGACAGGTCCGACGCGCCGGTGACAGGTGACCCATGCCGATACAAGAGTGGTCCGAGCAAATCCTTCTGGCCGATCTGCAAGACGATCCTCAGCTTGCAGACGACCTCAACGCCCTGCTGGAGACGCTCGAGGCCCGAACCGACGCCGACGCCGTGCTGAACTTCGCCCAAGTCGGCTACGTCAACAGCTCCAACGTGTCCAAGCTGCTCAAACTTCGCAAGACGGTGACCGTCAACAACAAGCGCAGGCTCAAGCTGTGCGGCATCAACACGCAGGTCTGGGGCGTGTTCCTGGTGACGGGCTTGGACAAGGTGTTCGACTTCGCCGATGACGTGACCGGCGGCCTGGCCAGCTTGCAGTTGGACGCAGGTTAGAGACGGTCGTATCTGCGACCCATTCCTCCCCCGAACCATCGACGTTTGACCCGGTGGCGGTCCCGCGACGTGCTATGGGGCACGGGCGGTCTTGCCCGCGGGGGGAGAGGCCGCCTGCGCGGACCAGGTCCATTGCTGACCACTCAGCAGCTTGACCCGGAGCACCAGCAAGGCCGCCTCCGTCTGGGGGTCGATGTCCGGTCGATCTTCAATGGGCATGGGCGCGGTGGTCGTCGGCTGCGAATCGGCCGCCGCCCGGGTGGTGGCCCGGGTCGTGGCCGGCTGGCTGGTCGGGTCGGTCCCGGCCGTCCCCAGGATATCGCTGTCGCGCCGCATCTGGACCACCTTGATGATCTCCTCCGGTCGCAGAGGGACCTCGATGTCGGGCGGGACTCCCCAGACCTCGGCGCCCGGCTGCTTGTCGGGGCATCGATCGCTCGGCAGGTAATACAACGCCGTCGTCAGCTTCAGATAGGCCGTCTCGTCCGCCAACGGGATCAGGTTCTGCACGCTTCCCTTTCTGTGGGTCCGCATGCCCAGGACAACGGCCCGTCGGTTGTCCTGCAACGCGCCCGCCAC
>CAYOGX010001028.1:0-2370 GCA_964403235.1 uncultured Planctomycetales bacterium
CCGCTCGCCCAGCGCGCCGACGTCGATCTGAAGGCAGATCAGCTTGTCGGCGTTGGGATGGTCACGAACCGCCAACACCTTGGCCGTCCGCAGGTCCAGCTTGGTGAAATCAGAAAACTCGATGATTCCCGGTGCATCGCTCATGCCTTCGCTCCAGTGCTAACTGCCGCCCGTTGTATAGACCATTCGCGGTCCGGCAGGATTATCAGGCACCGACGAAGATCGGGCAATAGATCGCGTCGCGGTGTCACGTGAAAACGAGATCCAAACCGGTCCTTTTCTGTCGCGTCCCTTGCTCTCGACTCTCTGCCTACCGTCATGCCCGCGCGACGTGGGAGATCAGGACGGAGATCGCCCCGAAGTCCTCGTCGACCTTGCCGGTCACGATCACGGGCGCGTCGCAGGCCAACAGGTTCGCGTACCTGCGGTGCTGTCGGGGGAACAGCACGGCCTCGTAGACGGCCGTTTCGTCCTCCAGCGAGACGAACGCCATCTCCTCGTTGGCGGCGGTGGTGATGGTCTTGGACGAGACAGGCCAACTGAGGACGTGGACGGTCTGGCCGATGTGGTCGGCGAGGCGATCGGCCCGGGTCCAGTCGCCTCGTCGGTCGCGAGGGCCGAAGACCTCCAACGGGTGGGCGCTGGCCAGGAAACCCAGCAGATCGTATTCGAGCTCGAGCGTCTTGAGCCGGTCGTAGGGCTGAAGCGTGGGTGTAGGCGGACCCCTGGGGTCGTTCCTGTCGACAAGGTCGAGCAGTTGGGGCGGCGCTTCGACGTTCGTCGGGTCTGTCGGATCTCGCCGGGCGCGACGGGCCGCACCGTCGACACCGCGGGGGGGCGGCGTGCCACGGGTTACCTTTAGTTCCCATAGCAGCGTGGGGCGGTTCCTGTCGGGCTCGACCCGGTCCAGGGCGCCGCTGAGGATCAGCCGTCTGGCGTCGGCGTGGGCGATGCCGGTGCGCGATAGGAAATCGTGCAGGCCGGTGAATGGACCATTCTGCTCGCGATCTTCGAGGATGCGGTCTTGGGCGGCGAGGCTCAGGCCCTTGATCTCGGCCAGGCCGGTGATGATTCGTCCCTGATGGCTGGTGAACTTCTGTTGGCTCAGGTTGACGTCGGGGCGGAGCACGTCGATCCCCAAACGTCTGGCCTCGCTGACGTAGGCCTGGGTGCTGTAGAACCCGCCGTGGTTGGCCATCACCGCGGCCATGAACGCGGCCGGGTGGTGGGCCTTGAGATACGCCGACTGGTACGACACCATCGTGTAGCTGGCCGAGTGCGGCTTGCAGAACGAGTAGCCGCTGAACGCGAGAATCATCTTGAACACCTCGTCGATCACCTCGTCGGACACGCCCTTGGCCCGTGCGCCGTCGACGAACTGGCGGTAGAAGTGGGCCAGCTCCAGCTCGCGGTCCTTCTTGGACATGATCTTGCGGAGCCGATCGGCGTCTTCGCATGAGAACCCGGCCATGGCCATCGCGACGCGCGAAACGTCCTCCTGGTAGACCATGATGCCGTAGGTCTCGGCCAGGATGTCGGCCAGCAGCGGGTGGATGGGCTCGTAGGGCACCCCGTGGACGCGCTTGACGTATTCGGTCGTGTAGGCGTTGGCGGCCGGGCGGATGATCGACGTGTTGATGACCATGTGCTCGAAGTCGCCGCGTCCGGTCTTGATCTGGAGTTGTCGCATGGCCGGGCTTTCGACGTAGAACACGCCCATCGTCCGGCCGCTGGCGAGCATCCGCTGCGTCTTCGGATCGCTGATCGGGTCCCACTGCGTCTCGTCGAACGCGACGCCCTCGGCCCGGAGATTGGCGATCGCGTCGCGGATGACGGCGAGCGAGCGGTTGCCGAGCAGGTCGATCTTGACCAGGCCCATGTCCTCGACGCCGTCCTTGTCCCAGTGGACGACGTTGACGCCCTTGGCGGCCGGCTGGATCGGCGCCCACTGCCAGATCTGCCCGGGCGTGAGCACGACCCCGCCGCAGTGGACGCTCAGCCCGCGCGGCCTGCCGATCAGCCGGCCGGCCAGCCGGACGATTTCGGGCCAGGGCGGGTCGAGGTCGACGCCGGTCATGCGGGGCGATTTGCGAACCACCTCGTCGAGCTCACCCGCGTCGTCCGTCTGCCAGCACCAGGGCAACCGGTGCGTGACGCTGCTGATCTCGCGCTCCGGCAGGCCGAAGACCCGCGCCGTCTCGCGCAACGCCATCCGCGGCCGGAAGTGGAGGTGGTTCGCCACCATCGCCGCGCGGTCCGTCCCGTAGTGGTTGAGCACCCACTCGAGGATCTCGTCGCGCTCGTCCCAGGCGAAATCGACGTCGATGTCGGGCGGGTCGGTGCGTCCGGGGTTGAGGAACCGCTCGAACA
>CAYOGX010001029.1:0-2366 GCA_964403235.1 uncultured Planctomycetales bacterium
CAGGGATCGAACTTCGCGGGCGCATATCATTGGCGCCGGTTCTCGTGCTCTGACCCCCGAAGACGTTTCGGGGCGCGAAGTCGAAACCATCCTGTCGGCCCTGTCGATGACCTACGATCGGGTCATCCTCGATGCCAGTGACGCGATGCTGGCAGCGATCGTCGGACGCTTCGATGTTGCCGTCATCGCCAGCGAGCACGATTTCTCCGACAAACGCACGGTCGCGGCCTACGATCGGATTTCAGACGTTTCCGATGTGGACATCCTGCTGCTGCTGGTCGCCCCGGCGGACACCGCGACGCAGCAGAAGGAAGTGGCCTGACCGGCGCTGACCGGTCGGCCGCCCGTCGGCTGCCTGCCAGATATCCGAACGACCTTTGAGCGCTCGTTGCGCGAAGGACTCCGGCGTTGCCGAAGTCCTGGTTTCGAGACGACGGCTGTCTACCCGGGCTGTCCGGCAGTGCCCGCCAAGCTACTCGCTACGCGGGGCCGGAACGCCACAAGGCACAACGCGGCGATCGCGACTTCGATGCCCAGTGCGCCGAGCACGCTCGTCGACGGCATACCGTCCATGGCGAGGCTCACGAGGCGTCCGGCCGGGAAGGCGATGAACACCGTGAACGCGGCGGCGATCGCGGCAGGCGCAAGTGCCGACCGAAAGATTCCGGCGAGCATGAGGGCTCCCAGGGCCGCAAGCCCGGCGCCGGGGGCACGAAGTTCGCTCAGGAGGTTGGGGTCGGACGGCAGAGCAATGCCGTAGCTTGCGTAGAAGGCGTGCGGAGCGGCGAGAATGAAGGCACCGATGGCGAGCGCCGTGGCGCCGGCGATGCCCAGCGCGATACGCTGGAAGGTGGACAGAGCCATGTGGTTTCTCCCGTGTGTCTTGAGGGTTGGATGCACTGGAACGCTGCAGTGATGTCGGTCTAAGCCACGGGTCGGGGGCGGTCTTGACCGGGCGCGTCGACTTTTTGACAGATCGCGCCAACGTGACCAGCACCGGATCACGCGGCGTCGGCGGACCGTCTGAAACGCGCCGGTGTCTGGCCGTTCCAGCGTTTGAACGCGCGCGTGAAGGTGCTCTGCCTCGGGTAGCTGGGCAGGAACGCAATCTCCGCGACCGCAAGGTCGGTGTCCCGGAGCAGGCGGCGGCGAGCGACAGTTGCATCGCGTTCAAATGGGCCTGGAAGGCGATGCCTCGTCTGCCAGACGGCGCCGGAGCGTTCGCGCGCTCATCCCCGGTCGGGTCGCTGCAACGGCCAGGGCCCGGACCAGGATCAGGACACCGTCATTGAGCGAGCCGCTGACCTCGGGCTTGCACCTGGGCTGCCCCATCGGCGCAGCCCGCTGACGGCATCAACCTGCGATAGGAGATTCCCGGTTGGTCAGTGGCCGCCTTGCACCACGGTGCCGGGCACGTAGCTCGTTCCGATGGCCTGGTTGGCGCGGGGACTGCGGATCATCGGTCGCGGCATCAACGCATTGAAGTCCGTGTGGCGTTCCGGATCGAGCGGCGCGCCCGCAAACCTCGGGTCGTCCGACGCGTAGCGGGAACCGCGGAACACCATGTTGTTGGTGCCGAAGATCGGGTGCTCGTAGAAGAACGGGCTCACGAACTCCCAGACGATATCGCCTTCGGGCGTCACCTCGAACAGCCGCCCCTTGGTGCACTCGCAGATCAGCGTGTTGCCGTTCTTCAGCCGCTGCGCGCCCGAGCAGATGAAGCTCGAGAAATCGTAGAGCGGGTTTTCCTTGTACTCCCAGACGATTTCGTCCGTCCTGGGGTCCACCTCCACGACGCGGGAGTAGTCGATGGTCGTGTAGGCGCGGTGCGCACCGTTGTCGAAGACCAGGATGTTGCCGCCGTCGACGACCGTCGGGTTGTGCTGACCGGCGATGTTTCCGGGGCCCCAGCGCCAGATGATGTCGCCACTCGCGCGGTCAACGATCGCGATGGTGTTGATGCAGCGGAACGAGAGCAGCAGGTTGCCGTCGGGCATGACGTGGATAGCGTTCAGGTTGGTCCAGCGATCGCGCGGGTGCAGCGGCCCGATGACGTCGATCTCCGGGTCGAGGTGCTCGTAGGTCAGCCACTCCCAGACGACATTGCCGTCACGGTCGATCTCGTGGATTGCCTCGCCATAGACCTTGCCGTCGCGCTCGGTTCCGGGCTGGCCACCCTTCACCCGTCGCCCGATTTCGTCGGGGACGGGGCTCCACTTCGCGACCAGGATGTTGCCGTTCGGCAGCGGCGCAAAGCAGTGCGAAAGGTACGGGTTCCGGTACTCCCACAGAATCGAACCGTCCCAGTCGTACTCCACGATCTGCCCGCCGTTGCCAGCAAACTCCGGGATGGCCGGCGGCATCGT
>CAYOGX010001030.1:0-2366 GCA_964403235.1 uncultured Planctomycetales bacterium
GACTTGCATGCGGATCGTGATCGTCTTGACCGACGCCGTCGGGACGCGGAGCGCAGAGCGGATTAGGTAGGGATCGGGGCCGGTGGTTCGCGTGGTCAGGCGGCCGGCCTTGATCGCCAGATCGCCCAAGTGATGAACCGGCTGCCAGCCCTCGGTGTCTCGGTCGAACTCGAACTGGATGGCCGTGCGGGCCTCGGCCAAGAACCGGGTGGGCTTCGGATCGACGCCGGTGAGCGTGACGCGGTGCGCGCCCGGGCTTGGCAGGGCGACCATCAGGATGCCCGGGGTGGCACGGTATAGGTGACCCGGCTTGGTCAGCACTGCCGCGTCTACCGGTAGCGGCGCGACGGGCTGATCGTCGACGCGGACGGCGTCCGGCCTCGACGTGCCCGCCACGACGAGCCAGCTCGTCAGGGGCGCGGGGATCTCGAGCTCAACGTGCAGGTCGCGGCCGGTGTGCTTGATCTGGCGGAAAGTCCCGAGTGAGCTAAGAACGAAGCCGTCGACGCGTCGCGTGGCGGGGGCCTCGTCACGCCCGGTCAGCGCGTAGACGTTCTTGAGAATCAGGCGCGGGGCAAACTCCCAAGCGCTCCGCCCGGGTCCGTCGACGCGGATGCTGTCAGGCCAGAGCGCCTTGAGCTTGCCGTCGGCGTGCTGCTGGTACATCGCGCTGATCGTCAGGCCGGTCGCGATCCGCCGCCATGGCCTCGTGCGGTCGTAGCGCGCCAGCTTGATCAGCGCGTACGCATATCGCAGGCCGTTCCACTGAACCAGGTTGGCGATCCAACTGTGCTTCATCCAACTGGCGCCGAACACGGGGATCGATCCGTACTGCATCCACGGGTAGTCGGGCACGTGCCAGACGTAGACGAAGGGCAGGCCGGCCCGGGCCCATCGGACGGCCTCGGCGAGATGGGCCTGGTCGCCATCGATCTGATAGGCCTCGAGGTACGCGTCGACCGCGTCGGCGGCGGCCAGGACGTCGGGACTGTGCACCGGCACCTCCCAGACCTGCGCCGCCCGCGGGACCTCGAATCGCTTCATGAACGCCAGCGCCTTGAGGCCCGCCCGATGGACGCGGGCATCACCGGTCATTCGGGCGAGCAGTAGGATCTCGTAGGCCTTGCGGGCACAGAGGCCGACCTCGACGGCGTTGTCGGGGCCGAGCTCGTGGTAGTCGAACCCGGCGAAGACCTTGGTGTCCTTGAAGTCGGCGTCGAACCGCCACTCGCCGTCCGGACCCTGCTCGTGGATCATCCGGGCCGTCCTCGACGACCACCTCGTCAGCGATCGATCGGGTCGACCCATGATGAACCCCATATCGTCCGCCCCGGCTGGGCGGTTCTGCTTGACGAACATCCGGTCGAACATCGCCTTGCAGCGTCGGCGGACCTCGGCGTCACCGGCCAGGTGCGAACCCATCCAAACGTCGAAACCGTAGCTCGGATGCGGCGCGGGTGGCGTCTGAAACGCAGCGGGGCCGTTCACCGTGTGAAGCCATCCGTCGGCCTTCGGGTCGTATAGCGTCTCAAGGTAGGCCGTCATGCTAAAGCCGATCTCCTTGGACCACTCGCCATGCGGCGGCGGCAGGGGATCGGGCAGATCGTGCACGTTCATCCACGTATCGAGGGCCACCAGGCTGTCACGGGCGGCGTCGGCGACCCACAGGTCGGCCGTGATGGACCACTTCTGGCCCGCCCTGAAGCGTAGCGGTTCGGGCGCGCGGCGGACGTTACGCTGCGTCATCTCGCGGACGGTCGGCAGCATCAGCCCCATCAGGTGGTGGTTCCGGCGACTGAAGTGGTCGGGTGAGGCGAAGACGGGCTGGGGACCGCGCCGCCGGCCGTCGAACCGCTGCTGCGGGTCCCACATCAACCCGACACCCAGTCGGTCGCAGACGACGGCCATGATCGGCCAGGTCAGTTCGTTCGGGTGCGGCACGTACCGAAGCCGGTACGGGTGATCGGGCGCGAAGTCCAGATCGCTGCTGCTGATCTCCTGCCCGACCAGCCATTCGATGCCGGGCACGACGGCGTCGCGCTTCCGGGGACCGAACGACCCCTCGCCGACCCAGATGATGGGCCCCTCAAACGCCCGCAACGGCCGATCCTGATCGCAGTGCAGCTCGTAGGTCACGCCGATCAGCCCGTCGGCCGGACCGGGCGCGAACCGAACGGCCAACCGCCATGTCCCACCACCACGATCCGTTCGCCTCGCGACGATCTGCGCCCGATCCGGCGTCGTGGTCAGCTTGCCGTACAGGTCGATCACGTCGTCCGCGCCCAGCGATCCGGCCACAACGACGCGGCCCGCCCGAGGGATTTGCCCCACCAGCCGGTCCCGATCGTTCGGCCCACCTAATGGAC
>CAYOGX010001031.1:0-2361 GCA_964403235.1 uncultured Planctomycetales bacterium
GATTGTCGCGATTCTTGGCCAATGGAGCCATCCGAGTACGAGAGTGGTACGAGCCGGTTGCACGTGATTTGCTCAAGCGAGTGGTCGATCATGGCCTGGAGGTTCGGCTGCTGGCCGACGGTACGAAGGTCGGTTTCGGGCATCAGTTGCTGATGGTCGCCGTTGCCTATCGGAGACGAGCCATTCCTTTGGCGTGGACGTGGGTACGAAGCCCGAAAGGGCATAGTTCGGCTTACAAACAACGAGCCCTTTTGGGCTACATTCGTGGGCTGATGCCTGACAAAGCACGGGTTTTGATCGTCGGAGACAGTGAATTTGGCGCCATAGAGGTCCTGAGACAGCTGGATCGGTGGAAATGGCACTATGTGATGCGCCAGAAGTCGAATACGTGGGTCAAACTGCAGGAAGAGCTCACCTGGCTGCGCTTCGGCGTCCTGGTCAAGAGAGGAGATCGCCCCCGCTGGACGACAGCGGCCTTGCTGACACAACAGCACGCTTACTCGACGAATCTGCTGGCCTACTGGAAAGCGGGTGAGAAGGAACCATGGCTCTTGGCTACCAACTTGCCCGCAGCGCGAGCAACTCTCCGCGCCTACAAGAGACGGATGTGGATCGAAGAAATGTTTGGCGATTTCAAGGAGCATGGCTTTGATCTCGAAAGTAGTCATCTGCGACATTTCCTTCGGCTATCTCGTCTGACCTTGATCGTGGCTTTTCTCTACTATTGGCTGGTCGCGTTCGGCTCACAGGTCATCAAGCGCGGCCAACGCCGGTTAGTCGATCGGCCCGATCGCAAGGACTTGAGCATTTTCCGCATCGGATTGGATATGGTGGAAAGGTGTTTGGCTAATGCCAAGCCTCTCGTGATTCGATTTGTGCCCTACTTTTCGTAAAGTGTCAGGTGGCTAGATTTTCAGTGATGATCTTCTCTTCTTCTAGCCAGTTGTATAGCTGCTTCATAGTGCGGTTGGCCATGACGGGATTCGGCAGGACGTAGCCGTGCGGGAAGGCCTCCTGCAACTGCGGGCGCAGGGCCTCGGCGCCGCCGCCCGTGATCAGCAGGTGGTCAAACTGCCGACCATCGCCCCATCTGTCCGGCTGTCGCACGAACGACAGAATGCCCGACGCGGCGTGCCCCAAGGCCTGGGCGACCAACGCTCCCATATCTACCTTTCCCCCTGAGGTGGACAAGGCTGGGGCCGGATCACGGATCAGCGCGTCGGCTTGGTGCAGCGAGAGTCTCTTCCCGTAGGCCCCCCTACCGCTTTGATGAGATACTCAGCAGCCCGTCGCATTCCTAATGTGTCGCCGTCGGTGTAACGCCTGGCGAGCTCCGCGCCTCCCACGGCGAACAGGTCGAGCGTGTTGAAGCCAACGTCGAGCACACCGGTGCCCGCATCCAGGGCGTCGGCGCCCCGCGTCCACCGCCCCTCGTTGTCGAGACCCCACGCGAAGAAGGCCCCTACGGGCTGCGCCATTGCGTTCACCCTGCGCACCCTGAGCACCACCTCGTCACCGTTGACGCGGTATCTGTGCGAAGCGACCATCCAGTCGCGCAGCGTGTCTAGCGTGACGCTGGCGTTCCTGTCGTCGGCCATCACCTCGACCGGCAGGCCGACCAGGAGGGCCAGATCGTGGCGGCCGGGGCCCAGCACCCGGTAGGTACAGTCATAGAACAGCGCCTGCACAGCCGGCCCCCCGCGCAGCCGCAGGAAGTCCATGGCTTCCATAGGGGCGGCGTACCGCTCCGTGCCGTCGCCGACCAGGTAACCCACGCCGTCGACGACGACGCGATCGAGAAGGCGGCGCCGACGCCGCCGGCCGACGTTGCCGATTCCGAGGCGGCCGACGGCCGTGTCGCCCATCCCGACGATGGACGGGACGACGGCTGTCCTCACACCGTCACGTGTCATCAGAACCATCTTGCCGCCGCCATAGCCGGGGTCGAATCCTCCAACATACCACATTTTCCTCCTCCCTTCTCAATAGAAAGGGAAACGCAGCGCCCCCCTCTACTTAATAGAAAGGGAAGCACAGCGACTCCTTCCCATTCCTAACCAGTGAAATAGCCGTCCCAGAGCCGATGCAACGCCTGGTGCTCAACAGCGACCGTCATAACGACGTCCAAAGATGACGGGCAGATCGAAACGGATGACGTTGTAGCCGACGATGGACCAGGGCTGAACTCGGGCAGATGCCCCACCGTGGTCACGTCGTCGCCGTCGGGCGTCTCCAGGCGAACGACGGACAACCCGCCGTCGGCCCGAAAGACGACGGGGTCGACGACGCCCTGTACTTCGTCACACGTACAGGGGATAGCATCCTCCTGCACCCTATCCGACGAGCCGGGGCTTCGACACT
>CAYOGX010001032.1:0-2353 GCA_964403235.1 uncultured Planctomycetales bacterium
GAGGTCGCCGGGGCCGAGGATGTAGTCCTCTTCCGGCGGTTCGAGATCGTCCGGGGTGGGGCCGGGAAACTCCTCCTCAGGCTCCACCTCTTTCTGGATCCAATAGTTCTCAGACTTGACGATGTCGAAGCGAATGCGTTTCGGGTTGTTGACGACCAACATATTCGGTTGATACCCGGTGTACCGGCCGAGTTCGTTCTGGCCGCAACCGGACATCAGCAGACCGATCCCAGCCGCGACGGCAACGAACCGAATGTGTGCGCGTTGGCCCATGCGTGGTACCTCGCTTCGTGGCCTACCCCACGGGACTCGTGGCGTCGTGCTCGCTACCCCCCGCGGTGGACCGCACCGCCGCGTCGGGCGAACCTCTCCGAATGCACGACAAGCCGCCCAACCTCCACCGATGGTAGCTGTCTTCGGCCCATTGTACCTTCGGACTACCCCATGTCAAGAAGACCACCAGACCATTCGGCGTCTTACGAGAATGGTCTTGCAGCCCCGAAACGGCCTGGATCGCTCTCGCCCACCAGTATGAAGCAGTATCGACCAAACGCCTTGTGGCGCTCCAGTCAATGGTTGGCTCCGGCGCGCCGCGGCTCGGCGCGCGGCATTAGCACCGCAGGACCGGTTCGGCATCCAGCCCGAAGTGGACCACGTTATAGGCGTCCGGCACGTAGCGATGGTCCGGTCCACGGCCCATCCAACCCTGCCGACAGGCAAACGACTGCGGGGCGACGTTTGGCAGTTCGCCTTCCTCGTGATGGTGCGGTCCGAGCACGTTTCGAAGACCTGTCGTCAGGATGACGGCCAGGTGGTTGCGGCCCTTCTCAAGAAGCCCGTCGACCGAGACCTCGCCGGGGCACCGCCACACGGTGCCGGCCTCGTGCCCGTTCACGACCACGGTCGCCGTAACCGCAAGGAATGCGGGCAGTTCCAGGACCGCTGCCTCGCGGGGCGTATGGTCGAGCGTCACCTCGCGTTCCAGGACGAGCCGACCCGCAAAGAAAGGGTAGCCAGCGCGGATGAGGTCTGTGCCGGTCAGGCGGTCAGGCTCGTCCACGAGCACGGGGCAACCGCGCATCCACCGGCTGTCCCGGTTCGCCTGTCGGCTGCCGTCGGGGAAGTCGACGGCGAAATCGCCCACCAGATAGACGGGCTCCAGTTCCGTTTCGGGCGCGGCCGTGCGGACATCCCACCCGCCGGCCCGACCGATGAAGAGGGCCCGCCGCCGCGGGTCCATCTGCCACGGACGCCTCAGTTCGATGGTGTTGCGCCCCGCGCGCACGTACCGCGTGACGTCGACCCGACGGAACGTGGCGTCCCAGTATGGACCGGCGTCGTTCAGCGGCGTCCGCATCTTATTGTACCACATCTCGTACCGCGACGGATCCTCCAGAACCAGACCGAAGCGCCGGCCCGCGGTGTCGGACACGCCACAATCGAACTCGAACTGTAGCGTCACCGGCTGTTGGCGATCCCGGCGAATGAGTTCCTGTTGAATGTCGAGCACAGGCATGGGTTCGGAGTACTCGTCGTCGTCGGTCCGCCAACGGGCGGTGTCGAGCACCAGGACGTTCGGGTCCAGCCGGCGGATGTGCCACCGGCCTTTCAGCACGTGGCGCCGCCGCGGCTTCTGCGGCATCGCCCCGACAAGGGCCTCCGGACAGTCCTTCGGCCGAACCACAAGCAGCAGGCTCGACCGCGGGGCGAAGGCGTGCGACACCGTCATGCCCTTCTTCCGGGCTTGGGCCTTGACCGGCCAGTACTCGCCCGATTCCGGGTCCAGCACCAGCGGCGTGCCCGCTACGGGCAGGCGCAGCCGCGCCTTGACGGTCCGCTCGGTGTCGGTATTCAGGAAGAAAAAGACGTGGTCCTCGCCCGCCTGGCGCCAGTGCGAGAGGACGGCCGTGGCATCCTTGCCGCTGGACTTCAGAACCTCCAGGTCGGTGGGCAAGGTCCGGCGCAGGGCGGCCCGGCCGCGGGTCGTGCCGGCGTCGGCCCGCTTGCAGCGTCGGGCCAGTTCGGCCGGGCCGGACGACGCCTCTCCGTCCACGTACTCGGGCACCCGGCCGGCGAAAACAATGGTCCCGCCCGATTTTCGGAACCGTTTGAGCAGCGTTAGCGTGCTCTTCCGGAGATTCGTGGCGTCGGGAACGACCACGGTGTGGTACCGGCATGGCCCGACCTCCAGGCGTCCCTTCGACACACTGCTCAGCCGCTCCAACACGAGTTCGTCGCCGAAGTGGAAATCCACGTGGAACCCCAGCAGAATGTCCACGAGCCGCGCAAGCGACACGTCTAAATCTGTCACGGAGCTCGTGTTCAGCGGGCTGTAGGCGGACCACGCACTCGA
>CAYOGX010001033.1:0-2352 GCA_964403235.1 uncultured Planctomycetales bacterium
CTAGAGCGCGCGGATCACACCCGCGAGGTCACAGGTTCAAGTCCTGTATCGCCCATTGGTCGAGACGGGATTTGCGCCACGTACGTTTCGGCGGTTCAAGTCCTGTATCGCCCAGTCGGGCCTCTTCGAACGCCGTGTGCTGTGCGCGATCAACGTCTGAGTGTCGCATCGCCCGTTTCCATGCCCGAGCCCGTGCGGGCGATGCGTCTTGGTGGTTTCGATCCTGTAATGCCCAAACCCCACCGTGCACGTCGAGCTGTTGCCGGCGGCTGCGCGTGGTCTGTATGTGAATCGCGGTGACGACCGACCCGGCTCAGCCCTACCGGCCTGCGTTAAGCGAAGCCTTTCGCTCGCCGGTCTTCTGGTTGCTCTTGGCCGGCGTGCTGGCCACCAAACTCACGGCGCTGTTCAACTTTGCGCGGTGGGCCGACTCCGACGAGTGCGTCGTCGGCATCATGGCCAAGCACATCCTCGAACAGGGCGTTCATCCGCTGTACTTCTACGGCCAATACTACGGGGGCGGGGCGTCGATCGAGGCGCACACGGCCGTGTTGTTCTACTGGCTGTTCGGGATCTCGTCGTGGTCGCTGAAGCTGGCCGGCGTGGTCTACACGGCCGCCGGCGCGGTGTTGGTCTACGGTCTGGCCGTCCGTCTGGCCGGCGTGCGGGCGGGGCGATTGGCCCTGGTAACCTATGGCGCGATGCCCGCCCTGATCCTCTGGGGGCTCAAGACACGGGGCGGCTACGTGCCCGCGCTGGTGTTGATCCCGGGCATCTTGTGGTTGGCCGACCGGATGCTCCGCCGAGACCGATTGGACCACTTGGGGGCCGTTCTGGCGATCGCGCTCGCGGCGGTCGCTTACTGGAACATGCAGTCCAGCCTGCCGCTGGCCTTGCTGGTGGCCGTCTTCCTGCTGGGCTACTCGCTGTGGCGACGGCGGTTCGCGCTGCTCGCCGGGTATGCAGCCTACCTGCTGGCCGGTATCGCCGGGTTTGCGTGGTGGCGATCCCGAAGCCCGTCACGGGTGCTGGCCACCCTGACCGATTCGTCTGGACAGCCCTTCTTCGATCGTCTGTTCGATCGTCTGGGAGTCCTGATCACCCAGACCGCCCCCGACCTGTTCCAGCCCTACATCAACGACACGGTCGAGGGTGCGAACTGGCCGGCGCCGGTCACGCTCGTCCTGTTCCTTGCGGCGATGGGATTGCTGGTCTGGCGCGTCGTACAAGACCGACGAACCGCCACCGCAAACCCGACCGTGATCCTGCTGGTCCTCTACGTGCCCGTCCACTTCCTGTCCTGTGTCCTCGCCCCGCCAACGGTCCCGCCCGCGCCGCGATACCTCTTCCCGCTGGTACCGGCCATCGCCCTGATCGGCGGCCTGGCAATGGCGGGCGTCTCCCGTTGGATCTGGGCAAGCGTCACGGCGTACCTGGTCGCGGCGTTCGTGTTCTTCAACGCCGCGTTGATGCTCAAGCCCCGCCTCTACGAGCACGGGGTCTTCTACGACCCGACGGACATCCAGCGCCTCATCCGCGCCCTGGATGAGGCGGACGTGCGTTTCGTTCGGACGACCTACATCATCGAGTGGCGGCTCTTGTTCGAGACGCGCGAACGCATCATCGCCGTCAACCTCCGTCAGCCGATTCGGTTTCCCGCATACATGCAACGGCTCCAGCAGGCGGTGACGCGACAGGGCGCCCCATTGGCCTATGTCTTCCGAAAAGACGGGCGTTGGTCCACGTATTTCCTGGGGCTGTCACCCGACCAGTTCGCCGAACGGCATCTTCGCGCGAACGGCATTCGTTATCGAATCGTGGATGCCGATCCATACGTGCTGTTCATCACCCGTCCCACCGCCACTGCCGGCAGCCCTCACTGAGTTCTCGTAGCGGATCGCGTCGTCGGGGCCGGGCGAGGCCGATCGCCGTTCAGGAAGAACGGCAGGTCCTTGACCTCCCAATCTACGCTACCCTCGGGGTCGAGTCCAAACTCTCCCCGCTGGTCGATGCCGTCCAGGTTGACGCTGTACAGGATCGGCGGCTCGGCGTTGGGCTTGTAGCCGATCTTGCCCCCGTCGGCGGCATGGGGATCGTCCGGCACGGCCGGCAGGTACTTGGGAACCAGCTCATCGAGCGTTTCCGGTCGTCGGCCGTGGTCTAGCTCGTAGAGTCGAATCGCCAGCGCCGTCGCGGCGAACCGTCGGTGGGTCATCGCGCGGAAATGCAACTGGCCGATCCGCTCATAATCGGTCAGCATAAGATAGCTAACCGGGTGCGTGGCGAGTTGCAGGGCCGAATCAACCTCTGGCCGTTGCACCGTCCGTTCCTTGAACGCAGGCCAGGTTGACT
>CAYOGX010001034.1:0-2349 GCA_964403235.1 uncultured Planctomycetales bacterium
GCGATGATTGTGTTGCTCTTGGTGTGCTTGGCCGTCAGCCACGCGAAACGCAACCCTCGCATCTCCTCGTCCGTCGGTGGTCGCTTCGTGACGACCCGCCACTTCTCCTCGTTCAGGCCGACCAGGTCCCGGGCCTGGACCAACAGACCGCCCGCGACCTTCTTGAGGTCGAGCTCGGTGGGGTCGGCGGGGCCGCCGACGTCGCCCACGGCCACCAGCCGGCACTTGGGGCCCCAGGTCCGCTTCGGTGTGGTGGTCTGGAGGATCTCGAGCGCGCCGTCGTCGAACGAGGGCGCGACCCATACGTCGATCTTGAAAAACGCCGCCCCCGCCGCTTTGCCCCACGTGCGGTAGGTGTTCATCGCCATCTCGGCGATCTCGGCGGTGACGGGGAAATTCATCGCGACGATGCCGCCCGCAGCCGCGACCGGATCACCCAGATACGCCAACCGATAGGCCTCGGCGGGGGTGTCGGCGATGGCGGCCCCGCAGGGGTTGGTGTGTTTGATCCACGTCACGGCCGGCCGGCCGCCGCCCAGCGCGTTCAGATCGCGCATGAATTGGAACGCCGACTCGGCGTCGACGTAGTTGTTGAACGACATCTGCACGCCGGTCGGGAACGTCGCCCGGACCAACGACGGCTCGGTCTGATGTTGCCCGAACGCGTAGACGGCCCCGGGCTGGTGCGGATTCTCGCCGTACTTGCACTCGTGAACCTTGCGGCAGGCGGCCGTCAGCACGTCGGGCCAGCCGCCGCCCTCGGTCTGCTGAAAATAGGTGCTGACGGCCACGTCGTAGCTGCACGTCAGCTCGAACGCTTGGCGCGCCAACGACAGACGCGTCGCGTCGCTGATGCCGCCTCGCTCGCGAAGCTCGTCCAGGACGAGCTGTTGGTGTTCCGGCCGGGTCAGGATGGCCACGTACTGGTGGTTCTTGGCGGCCGCGCGGACCAAGGTCGGTCCGCCGATGTCGATCATCTCGATGGCCTGGGGGAAGGTGCAGTCCGGCTTGGCGATGGCCTCGGTGAACGGATACAGCCCTACCACGACGATGTCGATCGGTTCGATGCCGTGCTCGGCCATGTCGGCCTGATGCTCGGCGTCGTCGCGGATCGCTAGGATGCCGCCGTGGACCTTCGGGTGGAGTGTGACCACCCGATGGCCCAGTATGGCGGGGGTGCCGGTTAGGTCCTTGACGTCCCGCACCGGCACGCCCGCCGCGGCGATTGTCTTGGCCGTGCCTCCGCTGCTGATGATCCCGACGCCGAATTCCTCGACCAGGCTACGGGCGAACCGATCGATGCCGGTCTTGTCGTACACACTGATCAGTGCGGTGACCGGCTTGAGGTCGCCCATGTCCGGCGTCCCGATTCAGCTCGGGCTGGTCGATGTGGTGTGACCACACCCACAGCGCAGGTCGCAACCGACCCGTTCTTGCGTCAACACCTCGTGGTACGAGCTCGTCGGCCGCTATTCCAGCGTGATGATGATGATCGACGAGAACTCGACCGGCTCGGCTTCCTTGCCTTCTTCGGCCTTGGGTGCGACTTCCTTGCTGACCTTGCCCTCTTTGTCCAAGACGGTGAAGGAGGGCACGTTGAGCGGATCGCCGTTCTTGTCGTACACCACGAACTCGATCTCGTAGTCACCGGGCTCCGCCTCGGCCGGAGGCGTGCTGCTGACGGAGAAGATGCCGTCGCCCGCCTTCGCGTCGCCTTCCTTGCCCTCGTCCTTCAGTTCCATCGTGAACTCAGGCGCGACGATGGGCACAGCGGCTATGTACGAGATCTTCTCCAGTTCCCCGGTGACCTTGCAGCAGGAGGTGAACTTCTTGCCGATCTTCACGGGATCGGGGTCCACCTTCGGCTGGATGCTCCACTTGACGGGCTGTTGGCACCCGACCACGAACAGGACCGCCAACGGCACCACCAGTCGACCTAGCTTCAGCAACATCATGATCTCTCCTTACATCGAACACACTCTTCCGCACAAACCCGAATGCACGGTTAGACGAACTGGATAAGCTAGCCCACTTCGCGGGCGACGTCAAACCCCAAACTCACACGTCGAGACGGGGCACAGATTTCACGGCTATTCAAGCATGATCGTGACTACCGACGAGAATTCAACCGTCGCGGGCGTCTCGCCGCCTCCTTCCTCCGGAACGACTTCCTTGAGCACCCCCTTGCCGTCCTTGTCGAGAATCGTGAACGAGGGCACCTGGAGCGGGTCCCCGTTCTTGTCATACACCACGAACTCGATCTCGTACTCGCCGGGCTCGGCCTCCTCTGGTGGCGTGCCCGTGTTGGTGAAGATGCCGTCGCCCTTCTTGGCGTCGCCCTCCGTGCCC
>CAYOGX010001035.1:0-2345 GCA_964403235.1 uncultured Planctomycetales bacterium
TTAGGAGGAGGGCAGCGTGAATATGCGCATTCCTCTGAAGAGGTGGGCCACCCAGACCGATCGGTCCATTCGCGTTGAGCGTCTTCCCCGGGTGGCATGGGCAGGCTGAGCGAGGGACGAGCGAAGTCTGCCCGTGCGGATGCCCGTTGTCGTGCCAGCACGGGCAAGGCCCAATCCTTGCGGATTGGGTCCTGCCACCCCACAAATGGACGCTGGTGGGTGGCCCATGGCTTTAGCCGTGGGGGCCCCATCCCATCGGGATGGGGACGCGAATCGGCAAAGAATTCGTGTCCCCCACCTCTGAAGAGGTGGGCCACCCACTCCGAGCAAGTTCATCAAATCACGTGCGACGAAGCACCAAGCCCATGAAAAAAATGGCGGAACCGGTGAACCTTCGACCGGCGTTGCGCGCTGTACCTGATGGAGCGAACGGTATGGTCACAGACATTGGACACGATGACAGCGACCTGGAGCCCGTCGATTCGCAGCGGCTGGGCGATGACCTCAGGGCGCTCTACGCGGCCGATTGCGATGTGCCGCAGCAGGTGAATCAGGCGGTGATCGGCCTGGCCCGTCGGCACTTTGCGGGGTACCGCCGGCGTCGGCTGTTGCTGCGGGCCGTGGGGATCCCGGCGGCCGCCGCGTCGATCCTGTTGGTCGTCTGGTTCGCACGGACCTGGGAGAGGTCCGAGGACGCCGCCGTCCCCGTGCACACGGCCAGCCACGAGGACATCGACCGCAACGGTCGTGTCGACATCCGCGACGCCTTCATGCTCGCCCGCCAGATCGAGACGGGCGAGTCGCCTAAGCAGCGGTGGGACATCAACGGCGACGGCAAGGTCGATCGTGCCGACGTGGACACGATCGCGATGGCGGCCGTCAAGCTCGATGGAGGAACGATCCAGTGAACCGATCGCGACCGATGACGTTCTTTGGAGTGCGGCGGCTCGACGCCGCTTTCGTCCGCGGACCAGCGGCGCTGTTGCCGACCCTGGCGTCGCTGTGTCTGTTCGCATCGGCGTTTGCCCAGACCAAACCGACAACGGCGGCGTCTGGACCCGCGATGGCGGAGACGCGACCCGTCAGCCGGCCGATCGTCCGATTCGTCGCGCTGGATATCTACGTGGATTCGAAGGACCGGCCGTTGGCGGCCTATCAGTTCGAGCTGACGGCCGTGGGCGCGCCGTTCGCCATCGTCGGCGTCGAGGGCGGGGTCCACCAGGCCTTCGTCGAGCCGCCCTACTACGACCCGGCCGCCCTGAGCAAGAACCGGATCATCCTGGCCGCCTTCAACACCGGCAAGGACCTGCCGACCGGCAAGACCCGCATCGCCCGGATCCACGCCCGCGTCATCGGCGAGAAGGACCCGAGCTACGCGGTCAAGCTGGTGGTCGCCGCGACGGCGGACGGTAGCAGGATTCCGGCGACGGCCACCATCGCACCAGGAGAAAAGCCATGAAGACTTGGAAGCTCTTGGTCGGGGCCCTGTTGGGGGTCACCATCGCAGCAGGAGGGGTCCTGTTGATCAACCGGCTGGTGCCGGGGCCCTTTAACGCGGTGTCTGCGGTGTCTGAGTCTGATACGTCGCCCCCAGCGCGGACGACCAGCCTGCCCACCGAATATGGGCGTCTTGCCGAGTCGACGAAACGGCTTGGGGTCCAGGGCGAGGAGGCGGTGATAACCCGGAAGCTCCCCGCGAATCTATTCCACGCCCAGCCGATGTCCGCGGCTGATCAGGACCACCTTCGGTCGCTCGGGTACATAACTCCAGGCGAAAGGGAGGATCTACGCCGCAGATATTCTGATCTAACGATAATGGGCCAGCTCACCGCGCGCGGGCAGCGTATCGAGCTGGATCGGGCGGCAGCGCCGCCAGGGGGGTTGCCCTCGCGGGACGAAGAGCTATGGGTCATTGCGCGGGCACCTGCCGCGGCGGCGACTGAAGACACTGGGCCCTGTTGCGGCGAGCTGCGGGCCAAGCCGCCCGGCGAACAGAAAGAGGTCCCGCTGCCGCTAAAGCACACCGACGTCAAAGGAGCCATCAGCGGCTACATCGCCACCGTCGACGTCACGCAGCAGTATCACAATCCCTACGACGGCAAGATCGAGGCCGTCTACGTCTTCCCGCTGCCGCAGAACGCGGCCGTCAACGAGTTCCTCATGACGATCGGCGAGCGGCGGATTCGCGGCATCATCCGCGAACGCGAAGAGGCGGAGGAGATTTACCGCGAAGCCCGGCGGCAGGGCTACGTCGCCTCGCTGCTGACGCAGGAGCGGCCGAACATCTTCACGCAGTCGGTCGCCAACATCGAGCCGGGCAAGCAGATCGACATCAACATCAAGTA
>CAYOGX010001036.1:0-2337 GCA_964403235.1 uncultured Planctomycetales bacterium
GTCACGCTCGTGGCGGGGCTGCCAAACTTCTCCAGGGTCCCCATGGCGTATGCGTGCGGACGGAGCAGCGCGCCGGCGTACTCGCTGGACATGTTCCGGCACATCGCCTGCACGTGGGCCACCAGTGCATCGAAGTTGTCCATCTCATGGAGCCCGCAGACCGAGATCAGCACCATCTTGGGTATCGTGCGCCCCTCGACCGCGGGGTGTCGCATGTGCCCGTCGCGCATTTCAAACTCCGGGTGGACCAGCGGGATCATCCGGTCGAGGATGACCTTCAACGCGCCAACCATGCCGTCGACGTAGAGCGGCGTGCCCAGGACCATGACGTCAGCCTGGCGGGCCTTCAACAGGACGTCGGCCATGTCGTCCTTTTGAACGCACTTCTCGGGCGTTTTCAGCCAACATGTGAAACAAGCCGTGCACGGCTTGACCTCGAGGTCGCGGACCATGAGCGTCTCGGCGGTCGCACCGGCCTCGACCGCGCCCTCCAAGAACGGCATCAGGATCCGGTGCGTATTGCCCTTGGTCCTGTTCGGGCTGGCGTTGAAGGCTAGGATCTGCATGGGGGTCCTCCTGTTTGGCTCGTCGTTACAGGTTCATCAACGATTCGATCACCACGTCTCGCATAAGCTCGCGCGGGGCCGCCCGGCCGGTCCAGGCCTCGAACTGCGCGTAGGCCTGGTTCACGAACATGTCCACGCCCGAGACGGTCTGGCAGCCGATCTCGGCCGCCTCGCGGAGCAGACGCGTTTCCATGGGGTTGTACACGTTGTCGAACACCACCATATCGGGCCGAAGCGCGTCGGCCGGCAGCGGCGTCTCATCGACGTTCGGATGCATGCCGACGCTGGTGGTGTTGACGACGATCCGGGCGTCGAGCGACCGGGCGTTCTCGAGCGGCTCGGCCCGGCATTCGAACTCGGCGGCCAGGGCCTCGGCCCGGCTATAGGTTCGATTATAGATGGTCACGGCGCAGTTGTAATGCCGCAAGGCCGCGACCAGCCCTCGGCCGGCGCCGCCGGCGCCCAGGACCGCTACGCGGGTACCGCCCAAATCGGTCCGTTTGCAGTCCAGCGTGTCGGTCAGCGCGTCCAGCGCGCCGGCATAGTCGGTGTTCAGGCCCCGCACCTCGTCCGGGCCGTTGAAAACCAGCGTGTTGACCGCGCCGATCTGCCGGGCGAGCGGCTCGGCCGCATCGCCGACCAACCGCAGGGCGTTCTCTTTGTGCGGGATCGTGACGCTCAGCCCGCCCAGGTCCATCCACGCCCGATCCATCGCGCCGCGGACGAACGCCTCGAAGTTCTCGTACCCCGGCTCGACGCGGAACGGCAGGTACACGCCGTCGATGCCGCGCTGGGCCATCGCCGCGTTGTGAATCGCGGGGCTCATCGAATGGGCGATTGGGCACCCGATCACGCCATAAACGGGCGTGTCGGGTCCGATCTGGTCCCATCGATACAGGCGTGTCATCACGTCGATGCCGACCTGCCCCGGCGCGGAGCCCGCACCCTCGTCGATGGCGGAAAACGACAGAAACGCGCCGAACTTCTTGGCCAGAACCCGTGATGCCACTCCGGCCTCGCCCATGGCGATCGCGATGACGGGTTTGCGGCTCGACCGCATCAGCTCGAAGCACTTGTAGACGTCGCAGATCGATTCAGCCTGCCAGACGATCTTGACCACGCGGCAGGGCTCGGCCTCAATGGCCGTGACCCGGTCGTCGATGTCCGCCGGGCGACCGTCGAAGTCGTGCGCGCTGAGAATCAGTCGGCAGGATCGATCCTGTCCCGGTCGACCGGGCGGCCCGTCGAGCAGGGGCTCGAGCCGCTCGCGCGCCTCGGGGCTGCGTCGCCACGTCGCCAGCTCGACGTCCAGATAATCCGGGTGCAACCGCGCGGCATCCAACAGCGTGGCCACGCGCTGGCCGTCGTCGAGTGGTCGCACACCGCCCTCCGCTGGATCGCGGGCGGTGGCGATCACCGTTACGCCGTTGGGCACGGCCGCCATGACCGTCGGCAGATCGACCTCGGTCATATGGTCCAGGCGCAGCTCGATGGCGTCGGCACCGAAATCGCCAACGGCGCGCCGGACGTCCGCCACCGCCTGGTCGGTCGTCGAACGGGTGATGGGCACGGCCAGCAGCGTCATGCGGCGTGCTCCCAGGTTTCGATGACGTCGATGAGTTCGTCCAGGGCGCCGATCGCGGTATCCGCGGCGGTATCCGGCGCATCGCGTCCATTGGTGATCAGCACGGATCGCAGGCCGGCCTCGCGGGCGCCGGCGACGTCGGTCTCCTCCAGGTCACCCACGTGGACGGTCTGGGCGGGTGGCACT
>CAYOGX010001037.1:0-2336 GCA_964403235.1 uncultured Planctomycetales bacterium
GAACGAGCCGATTGCGCGGCGGTCGCAGCAAGTTCTGCGGCCGCCGCTTTCGTTTGCCAGCCCCCTCCCCGGGGTGAGGACAAGGAACAATACGTCGGAGGGACCGCGATCCGCTTCGACATCGAGCGCTTCGGGAAAAAGACTTTCAAGAAGGGGTTTTCAACCGTTGGCTGGTACGGTCAAGTAGATGGTCTGCCGGTGGCACGTAACCCGGGAGAGGTGCGCGATCGCGGGCCATAATGCGACGGATCCGGTTTCCGCGCCGCGTGCCTATCGTTGACGCGAAGGGTGTCCGTGCCGACGCAGGCCCGTTGTCACCGATCCGAAGCCCACCATCATGAACGCCAGCACACCGACCATCCCTAAGACGCACGGGAGGGTGGATGGGGTCGTACCGTCGTCGGGCAGCGGCTGGGGGACTGGCGGCGGGGGACAGTCGATGACGGGGGGTTCGTTGGGACCGCCTGTCGGTACGTCGTTAGGAACAGCCGGCGTCAGGAGGAACGCCCGGGTCTGGCCGGCGAAGGAACCGGCGCCGACGATCTGTCCCGGTTCGTTGATGGCGAAGGCGACGCGGAGCACCCAACCGGCGTCGGGTGGCAACTGGGCGTTCAGGTCGGTCATCCTATCGTTCTGCCAGAGGAAGGCGACGCGATTGCCGTTGGCGGCGAAGGACATACCGACGACCTGGCCCCCCTCGTTGATGCCATAGGCGACGCTGCTGAGCCCACCGAGCGTGCCGAGGTCCGTCATCAGGCCGTTGTCCCAGAGGAAGGCGTGGTCCTGGCCGGCCGGGGTCTGGGAGGTCCCGACGATCTGGCCGGCGTTGTTGATGCCGTAGGCGCTGCTGGTCTGGCCGCCGAGCGTGGTCAGATCGGTCATCTGGCAGTCCTGCCACAGGAACGCGCGTTTCAGCCCGTCGGCGGTCAGCGACTCGCCGACGATTTGGGCGAATTCGTTGAGGGCATAGGCCCCGCTCTCAGGGCCGCCAAGGGTACCGAGGTCGATGACCCTGCCGTCCAGCCACAGGACGGCGTGATGGGGCCCACCGTCGCCAATCGACGACCAGCCGACGACCAGGCCGTTGTGGCTGACGGCGTGGGCGATACTGCCCAGGCCACCGAGCGAATCGAATTCGGCCATCGCGCCGTTGTGGTGGAAGAAGGCGATGCCGGTGGACTCAGCCGCGGCTTCGGATAGGCTCAAGGCGGCCTTGGCGGTGGCTCCTTGAGCGGCCTCGGCCCAGCCGACCACGAGGTCGGCGTTGTTGACGCCGTTGGCGCGGCTTCCCGGGCCGCCGAAAGTGCCCAGGTCGGTCATCGGGCCGTGGTCCCAACGAAACGCGTGGTAGTCCCCGTCGGCGGTCTCGGCCCAACCCACTACCAGGCCGAAATCGTTCAGACCGTATGCGACGCTGTTCGAACCGCCGAGCGTACCCAGGTCGGTGACGGTGTAGATGTCGGCCGCGAAGACGGCGGAAACCGTCTTGTCGCCGTTCATCACGACCTGCACGGAGACATTGGCCCCGCTGGCGTGGCCCTCCCATCGAACGAAGGTCGAACCGGTCGCGGGTTGCGCCGTCAGCACGACGATCGTGCCCGCATTGTACGTTCCCCCTTCGGGCTGGAGCTGGACGCTCCCCTGACCTTCTACGTTAACGGTCAACGTGAACTGGGGCAGGAGCGTGGCCGTGATCACGGTGTCTTGCGTCATCCTAACGGCGGTCGAAGCGGCGTTCGGATCGACCACGTCGGCCGTATCTCCTGTCCACTTGTCGAACTGCCTGCCCGGGGGCACCGTGGCCTCGATTGGGACGACGGCGTTCGCGTCGTAAATGCCCGAGCCGGTCCCGTTGTTGACCGTGAGGGTGTACTGGTTGGGGCCGTCCGGCTCGAAGACGGCTGTGACCGTCTTGTCGCCGTTCATGAGGACAAAGACGTTGGGCTCGGCCCCGATGGTGGTTCCGGTCCAAGGGGTGCCGTAGTACTCGCGGATGATGGCGGCCTGGCCGACGGCGAAGACGTCGCTCAGAGCGGGTCCCCCCACGCCGTGGTACTCGCGGATGGTGCCGGCTTGGCCGACGGCGAAGACGTCGTTCGGACCGGGTCCCCACACGCCGTAGAGATCCGCCGCGGTCTGGCTGTCCATCGGGGACCAGATCCGGCCGTCGTAGTACAGGATCGTGCCGGAGGCGCCCACGGTGAAGACGTTGTTGGGCCCGGTCCCCCAGACGTCGTAAAGGGTGGCCTCCACGCCGCCGTTGGGCATCGGCGACCAGTTGAAGCCGTCTTGGGAGTGGAGGATCGTGCCGGAGGCCCCGACGACGAACACGTCGT
>CAYOGX010001038.1:0-2336 GCA_964403235.1 uncultured Planctomycetales bacterium
CCTGGGGTCAAACGCCGCCCGCACCATTCCGACCGAGATCAATGACGCCGTGATCGCACTAACGACAGCTACACGATTCCTCATCGTCCCACCTCGCCGTGCCACAAAAACCTTCTCAGCACGCAACGAGTATATCACCACCCGCCTACCTCCCCCAACCCTTGCAGGGCGCCAAGCGGGCATCAGCGCGTCCGGGCAAGACGCGAACGGAAACAGCGTGCTTTTCAGCCGTAAGACCGACGTTATTATGACTGTCTTGCGAGGCTGCACTGGGATCGCAGAGGTCGACTGCGTGCGACCCATTACACGGCGACGGAGCGGGCACATGGGCCGATCCGACATTTCGCCAGACACGGCCATCCGAACGACGTCCGGCGCCCGATCGACAAACCGCTGGATTCGGCTGATCCTGGGCCTGTTCCTGCTCTACGCAGTGGCGTTCATCTACCGCACCACCTTCGTCGTCGAGGGACGGCGCTACTTCTGCCTGTTCGACGACGCAATGGTCTCGATGCGCTACGCCAAGAACCTCGCGGCTGGCCACGGGCTCGTATTCAACCCCGGCGGCGAGCGCGTCGAGGGGTTCACCAATCCCCTGTGGACGCTGTTCATGGCAATCTGCCACCTCGCACCGTTTTCCGAGACGAAGATGAGTCTGCTGGTGCAGTTGGGCTCGTTGGCGTGCTTGCTGGGCAACTTGCTTGTCGTCGAGCGGCTGACGCGACGACTCGCCGGCGACTCGAGGGTCGCAGTCTGCGGTGCGTTGCTGTTGACGGCGTTCTACCTGCCGCTGAACAACTGGGCCCTTCAGGGCATGGAGACCGGGCTCTTGATGCTGCTGGTCAGCGGCGCCATGCTGGGGTGCGTTCGGCAACTGGACACGCACCGGTCCAGCGCGATGCCTTGGCTCTTGCTGGGCATCGCGCTGTTGGTGCGGATAGACGCCGTCGTCCCGTTGGTCATCATGGCGTTGTTCATGGTCGTGGCAGACCCGGCCCGCCGCGGCCGCAGCCTCCGCCATGCGGGCCTGGCCCTGTCGGTCGGGCTGGGCTCACAGACGGTGCTTCGGTTCGTCTACTACGGGGACGTGTTGCCCAACACCTACTATCTCAAGATGACCGGCTGTCCGCTGAGCGCGCGGTTGATCCCCGGACTTGTTCGGTACTGCGACTTCGCGATCGACTTCAACTTGATTCTACTGGCCGCGCCGCTCGCGCTGCTGGTGTTGGCCGGAAATCGCAAGCTGGCGCTGCCCGCATGCCTGTTCGCGGGCCAGTCGGCCTACAGCATCTGGGTCGGCGGCGACGTCTGGGATTGGACGCACATGGCCAATCGGTTCCTGTGCGTGGCCATGCCCGGGCTGCTCGTCCTGATCGCCGTCTGTGCCGATCACCTCCTGGGTCTCGCGCGGCGGCGATGGTCGCCCGCGTCGACCCGGTGGCGGACGCTGACGGTCGTGCTCGTACTCGTCGGGCTTGTGCTCGAAATCAATCGCACCACGGGATACGTCTCGCTGACGAAGTGGGCGCTCGTCGATCCCCCACTGCACGTCTCCGACCACAAGGGGATGGTTGAGCGGGCTGCGCTCATCAAGCGCCTGACCGACCAGCACGCCAACGTCGCCGTCGTCATGGCCGGCATCCTGCCGTATTTCGTCGATCGGCCCATCATCGATATGCTCGGCAAGAACGACCGTATCGTCGCCCGCGGCCGCGCGCACGTGCCAACCGGCCCCGACCGGTTCAGGAGCTACCTGCCCGGGCATCTCAAATGGGACTACGACGTTACCGTCGGTCAACGACAGCCCGACGTCATCGCCCAGATGTGGACCATGCCGGAGCATCAACTGGCATTGTGCCAGTGTATCCCCCCGGACGACGCGATGCCGTATCTGGTCGACCGCTATGCCCGCGTCCGCTTCGCCCAGGCCGTCCTTCTGCTCAAGTTGCGATCGCCCCACGTCCACTGGCAGCGCGCGCGCCAGCTCGCCAAGGGCGGCGGGGTCGTCCGACCCTACCGCAGGAAACCGCGACCCGATCGCGCCCCGCCCCTGCCGCCGACGCACGACCCCTAAGCTACCGGCAGCAAGGCTCGATCAGTACGTCCCTGGGGGGTCTTCCATGGACCACCCCCCTGCCATAAGCCGCCCGCCCATCAGATCACGGGGGATGGACTAGTGGGGTCGAGGGGCGGCGCGGACGGCGCGCTCGAAGGCCCATCCGCGGATGTGGTTCACCTGCTCCTTCATCGTCTTGCTGATCGGGACGATCTCGTGCAGCGCCCCCAGCAGGTCGCGATCGGTGACCTCCCGATGGGCCAGTCGCGCCGAGACCAGG
>CAYOGX010001039.1:0-2335 GCA_964403235.1 uncultured Planctomycetales bacterium
CCCCGGGTAGGTGCAGCTGTATCGGCCTGGATTGCGGGCAGATAGGAGACAGCCGGCACCGCCGGCCCTACGGATTGACCGACGTCGGTTCCGGATTCGCGGCGGACCGCTTCGGCGCCTTGGCCCGCGATGTCTTATTCGCCCGCGGCTCGATGCGTTTGGCGCGGGCGCGTTTGGCGCCCCTGCCCCGATCGTTGGGACAGGCGCAGACCTCGCCGAAGGCGATCTCGGCCTCCATCGCGCCTAGGTCGACGACGACCGTTTGTTTGTCGGGCTTGAGGCGGATGACCTGGGCGACCCGCTTGAAACGGCGGACGAATACGTTCGCACCCGGCTCCAGGGCGAGGACCTGGTCGGTCGGCATGGCCGCGGGGACCAGGCGCGACGACTTGCGTCTGGGTCGGTTGTTGCCGGACGGCTTCGCAACGGCGGCGGGTTTGGGCTTGACCGTCGATGCCGACGCCGTCGATACCGACGCCGTCCGTGCCGGCGGGGTCGTGGCCCGATCGCGTTCGGGTTTGTCCGGCGGCGCGGGTGCCTGGTCCGGATGAAGATCGCTAAGCGGCACCTGGACCGTCGTCGTGCCCAGATCGACCTCGGCCCGCTGCTGGGCCAGACTGATGCGGGTGATGCGCCCCATGCGGTCGAAGCTGATGACCTTGACCGGATCGCCGGGCTTGAGGTGCGCGATCCGTCGGACCCACTCCTCGAAATCCTGCCGTTTCTTCTTGAGCTCGTCGGCAAGGGCACGGGCGTTGGCCCGGGCGTCGGCGGCGGCGACCTTGGCGTCTTCTGCCTCCTCGCGGGCCTGCTCGGCGCGCCGACGCGACTCGATCGTGCCGGCGATGGCCCGCGACAGGGCCTTGTGCTGCTCGGGCAGGTGCGACTCGGCTGCGGCAATCATCTCGGCCGGCATGCCGAGCTGGAGGGCAACGGCCAGGGCATTGCTCCGGCCCGGTTCGCCGATCAGCAATCGGTACGTCGGTCGCAGCGTCTCGGTGTCGAAGGCGACGGCGGCGTAGTCGGCCCGGTCGTGCGTGAAACCCACCGCCTTGAGCGCGCCCAAATGCGTCGTGACCATCGTCGGACAGCCCACCTCCAACAGCTTCTCGATGATGGCCGTCCCGATGGCAGCGCCTTCGTCCGGGTCCGTGCCGGCGCCCAGCTCGTCAAGCAGCACGAGCGTCTTGGCGTCCGCCCGCTTGAAAACGTCGAGGATACGCGACATGTGGGCGCTGAACGTCGATAGCGACTGCTGGAGCGACTGCTCGTCGCCCACGTCAATCAAGACGTCGTCGAGCAGGGGAACGCAGCTCCCCTCCTCGGCCGGGATGGGTAACCCGGCGTGGACCATGACGGTCAGCAGCCCCACGGTCTTCAGCGCGACGGTCTTACCACCGGTGTTGGGTCCCGTCACGATGAGCAGGTCATAATCGTCGCCCAGTCTCACGTCGATGGGGACGACCGGTCGGGTGGGTCGGTCCTGATCGGCGTCGGCCTTGTTCAACGCCAGCAGGATCGGGTGACGCGCCGCGCGCAACCGGAGCACCCCGTCTTCGTTGATGTCCGGCACGACCATGCCGTCCGCCCGCGCCATCAGCACCTTGGCCGTGATCAGGTCCAGCACCCCCATCGCATTGATCGCCTTGAGGATCGCCTCGGCGTTCGGGTGGATCGCCCGGGTCAGCTTGAAGAGGATCCGCCCGATCTCCTCGTGCTCATCCCGGCGCAGCTTGGAGATCGAGTTGTTCAGTTCGACGACCTCGGCCGGCTCGACGAACAGCGTCGCCCCCGAGTCGCTGCTGCGATGGATGATGCCGACCACACGCCCGCGGTGCTCGCTCTTGAGCGGCAGGACGATGCGATCGTTGTGGAACGTCGCGTTGGCGAACTGCAACATCTTGGTCACGTGGCTCGCGCGGAGCAGCCGCCCGATCGCGACCTCGATCTGCTGCGTCGCCTGCGCGATGGCCTTGCGGATCCGGGCCAGCCGCTCGGACGCGTCGTCCCGGACCTGGCCATCGGCGTCGATGGCCCGATGAATTTGATCGGCGATGAATTTGAAATCGACGATGCGCTCCGCCACGCTCGCAAGGGCGGACATCTCGACCGAGCAACTGTCGATCCATCGGCGGACCTCGTGCGTGGCGGCCAGGACCTCACCGATGGCGGCGAAGTCCTCGGGCCTGAGCCGCGTGGGGGGCACCGCCTGCTTGACGAGCTCGCGGACGTCACGGACCCCCGCCAGCGGCGGGACGCCGACCTCCTCGATGACGCGGATCATCTCGAGCGTCTGCTGTAGCCACCGCCGGACCATGGGCCGCTTCCGGGCCGG
>CAYOGX010001040.1:0-2335 GCA_964403235.1 uncultured Planctomycetales bacterium
GCACCTACGAGGACCAAGCGGTCCTCCTGGGTCAGAACGGGTACCAGGGCATCACGGACAAGCTCGACTCCGACACGATCTTTGACGCGGCGCTCTCGGCTGCGTGGTCGGAGTTCACGATCTCGGACATCCAGGACACGCTGGCGCAGCTCCCCGGCTGGGCCTACGGCGACCCCAACTTAGGGATCGTGTGTTCGTCCGCGTTCTACCAGTCCGTCCTGCGTCGCTTCGCTCTCTCGGCTGGCGGCGTGACGGGCTCCGAGCTTGCGTCGGGCGGCGCTCCCCGGTACATGTTCGACGGGATGCCCGTCTACATCTCCGAGGTCATGCCCAAGACCTACGCGGGCGACACGGTGGTCATGCTCGCGGGTGCGTGGTCGTACTCCGCGAAGCTCGGCGTGGTCAACGGTTCGGAGCAGATGGCGTCCTCCCCGGATCGTTACTTCGAGTACGACCAGGTCGGGTTCCGCTACACCCAGCGTTGGGCGTTCTCGCTCCACGATGTCAACGGCACCGCGAACGAGTCCGGCATCGTCGGGCTCCAGGACTAAGGAGGTTCACCAATGGTTCACGGACAGAATGAAAAAACGGCGATCTCCGTTGCTCCTGTGTCGCTCAACGACGCATCGGCGACAAGCATCGCGGTCGATTCGGCTGGCTACACGCACGCCACGTTTGAGTTGACGGTCGGGTCGACCACCGGGGAAATCTCGGTGTTCAAGGTCCAGTCGTCCACTACGTCGGGCGGTTCCTACTCGGACGTTTCGGGGGCGACGCTTTCGACGCTCCCCGGTACGACCGACGATAACAAGGTGTACGCGATCCACGTCCCCCTCGCCAGTGCCAACCAGTTCCTCAAGACCGTTCTCACCGAGGACGGGACGGGGACGGGTGTGTACGGCGTGAACGTGCGTCTGCAGCGCATCAGCGGCGGCACGCCCGAGTCGGCGTCCGACCGGGGGTACGCGGCTGAGGTGTTCGCCTAACGGCCAATGAGCCCAACCCAGGCCCGGCCCCTTGAAACACGGGGGCCGGGATATTCACAAAGGAGGTGCCGCATGGCTACCAACACGTTTGAGACGCACACTTGGATCAAGCTCTCCCGCGATTGCCGCTGGGGTAAGAAGGGCGACGTCGTCCAGCTTGGTCCCGACCAGGCGTTCCAGGCGATCGAGGACGGGCGTGGCGTGAAGGTCGAGGACCCGACCGCTCCCAAGCCCTCTCGCAAGACGAGCAACAAGGCCCTGAGCGCCAAGGGGTGATCCGTTGGCACTCGTAACCGCAGCGGAATACAAGGCGTGGCGAGGGATCACAGGGACCGACTACGACACGTTGATCGGCACCCTCGCTGATACCGCTACGCGCCGGATCGAACGGCTCACGGGCCGTACCGTTGGCGGTTTCGAGTCCACGGAGTCACCGTTCACCGAGCAAATCGACGGGACGGGGACACAGGTGCTCCGGGTCAGCAACGGCCCGATCACGTCTATCACGTCAATCAAGCCCGGCAAGCCCGGCGACTACGGCACGGCGCTTGACGCGAGCGGGTACACGTTCCGCGACCGGACGATCCTGCGGCTCCCGTACAACACGACGCGGAGGCTTGGCGTTGACGATTGGGAGGGCGGGTCGTCGGTGTGGACCGAGGGGTTCGCCAACTACGAGATCGTGTACGCGGCCGGGTCTGCGGTCGCGGACATCCACGACGACCTGAAGCGGGCGGCGTTTGTGCTTATGGATGCGGACCTTGACTCTCGCGGGCGTGATATCGGCAAGGCGGCGGACGCGATCGGAAACACGAACCAGCAGTACGCGACGCCGGCGGACGTGGAGGCGAGGGTCATGCAGCTCATACGGCCTTGGAGGGACCCCGTATGACGCTCAAGCCCCCGCCCAAGCCCGCACGTTTCGGCGCGCTGGTGAACGAAACTGTATCCATCCGCGAGTACGGCCCGTCCACGACGACGGGCGGCATCGGCACCAACTCATTCGAGGGGACCGTCGCATCCATGCAGCCTTGTGTCTTTCAGGTGATGAGCACGTCCGAGAGCCAGAAGTACGGCAGCATCACGGACGATACGCTGTATGAGGTGTTCTTGCCTACGGTGGCGACGGACGGGACCAATATACAGGCGGTCGGGCCGGATACGTCGTGGGTGTTCGTGACCTCGGACGGGACCCGGTACTCCGCGATCGGCGCCGGCGTGCTGGTGGGTGACGGGATGCAGCGTATCCCTCTGCGTCGCTTGACGGGGGAGAGCGCGTGACGAAAGCAACGGTCAAGGTTGTTGGCGACGAGTTCTTCGCTCAGGTGGAGCGTGTTCTCGAGGACGCT
>CAYOGX010001041.1:0-2331 GCA_964403235.1 uncultured Planctomycetales bacterium
TAAAGGCCTGCAAGGCAAGGATGGGCTGATCTACATCCGAACGCATCAATCGAGCACCTGCATGCACGACCGGGCAACCGGGATCAGCCACTACCGGGTCATCGACGTCGACGGGCAGAAGGTCAGCTACGTTTACCCGGACGACGTCGCCTCGTCGTCGGGTCAACACTCGATACCGGTCGGCCGGCTGAGGGTGTTCTACGCGCAGCCCAACGACGGATCGCAGGACCATGTCGTGGCGACGGTTCAGAACGCCCTCAACCAGGCGTTTGAGGACTGTCGCGTGTGGCTGCGCGTGGTCAAGGCCCCCGGCAAGGACCCCGCGGTGGCGGGGGGCAGGCTGGTCCGGGTCGTTGACGGCAAGACGTACTGGATGTGCGAGGTCCGCGTCGACCTGCCCGACAAGGGCGGCGTGAAGGTCATGGCCGCTAACACCGCCTCGCTGCTGCCGCCACCGCTGCCCCTCAAGGTGGCGTTGGCCGAGACCCGAACGGCCGCGAGCCGGCCTACCACGAAACCGTCGTCGTGGACATTGGCGTTCACGCCGGAGCAGGGCGACGTCGGACTGCGTTACTATCGGTGCGAACGGAACTTGTCCCTGGTGCTTACGAACGGGTCGCACGTCGCGCAGGCGGTCTGGCCGGTGGTGAGACTCAACGGCCAGATCCTCTCGCTGGACTGGGAATCCGCATCCGGTGAGCGCAAACCCGTCACCCTCTCGCCGGGTCAGCGGGTCGCGCTGCGACTGCACCTGGTGTTGGGCCGATTGAGTCCGGGCCCGCACCAGTTGCAGGTGTTCTTCCGGTCGGACCCGCTTAAGCGGATCACGGCGTTTCCGGTGGTCCTGCGCCAGGCCGGCCGCTGACTGACCCCGCGCGGCACGCCGCATCGGTGATCGTGCCTGGAACCGGCAGCGCGGGATCGGGCACGCGCGTCGACGGCGCTTGGGGGCACCGTGGGTCGTCCCGCCATGAAGACGCGGTCCAGCCCATCCAAGTCCTCGAAAGGGCGGCGGAGGGTCGGCCGTGCCCTCGTCGGCACCTCCGGCTGGTCGTATGACCATTGGAAGGGCGTGTTCTATCCCCAGCGGTTGGCCAAGGCGAGATGGTTCGCGTTTCTGGCCGAACGGTTTCCGACCGTCGAGGTCAACGCGACGTACTACCGGCTGTTTCCGGAACGAACGTTCCAGTCGTGGGCGGCCAAGGCGCCGAGGGGTTTCGTATACGCCGTCAAGATGTGGAAGCGGGTGACGCATGAACGTCGGCTGCGTGACGTCGAGGAGCCCACGGCCGAGGCGCTGACGCATGCGGCCTTGCTCGGTGATCACCTGGGACCGATCCTTGTGCAGCTCCCACCGGGACTCCGCCGCGACGACGGGTTGCTGGCCGGGTTCCTGGAGTTGTTGGACCGACTCGGCGAGCGGGCCGACACGCGGTTCTGCGCGACGGTCGAGTTTCGGCACGCGAGCTGGTTCGACGACGCGGTCTACGAACTGCTGCGGCGAGCAGGGGTCGCGCTGTGCCTGTTCGACAGCCCGCGGCTGACGTGTCCGCGGGTGGTGACGGCCGGGTTCGTTTACGTCCGCTTCCACGGCCGACCGAAGCTTTTTGCGAGTCTGTATCCCGAGTCCGCGCTTCGTTCGTGGGCCCGGTGGCTCGGCGAACAGCGTGACGCAGGGCGTGATGTGTTCGTGTACTTCAACAACGACGTCGAGGGCCACGCGATTACCAACGCCGGACAGCTGACAGAGATGTTGAATCGTCCGTGAGGTGGGCATGACGTTGCGATCCAAGCCCTGCATCCGATTGACGTGGGCGGTAGCGGCGGCGATGGGCGTATCGCTGGCGGCGGCGGCGCGCGCCGGCGTCGCGGCCGCACCGGAGCCGCAAGACGGGTTCTGGCCGACGCCGCGGATGGTCGAGCTGGTGGTCGAGCGGCTGATCGACGATACCGCCCTGCGGTTTGGTCTGGACGGGCGTCAGCGGGCGCTGTTCCGCAAGCGGTTCGAGGCGCTCGTGCCATCGCTGCTGGCCAAGCACCGGGCCGTCCTGGAACCCCTGTTCGCCGACATCCTCCTCCAACATCTTAGCGGCGAGGCACCGACGTCCCAGAAGGTGGCCGGCTGGGCGAAGACAGGGCTGCCGATCCTACGCGAGGCCATGGGCCGATGGGATAAGGTGTACCAGGGCATGCGTCCGGAGCTTCGCCCGGAACAGCGCGCCAAGTGGGCGCGGGAGCACTTCGTCTTCAAGCTCGGCTACGGCCTGGCGGAGGCGAAGCTGCGAAGCTTCGCAGCCGGGCGGTTCGATCCCCGCGAGTGGCACACGCCGC
>CAYOGX010001042.1:0-2328 GCA_964403235.1 uncultured Planctomycetales bacterium
CCGTCGAGTCCCTCACGCAGCAGGGCCTGCCCGTCCGCATCATCGTCCGTCAGAACCAACGCGACTTGAGCACGGCCGTCATTCGCGGCGTCGACGAGTCGGCGGGCCAGTATCTGATCTGCATGGACGCCGACCTGAGCCACCCACCCGAAACGATCCCCAAGATGATCGAGCTGCTCAGCGCCGGGCGGGTCGAGTTCGTCCTGGGCAGCCGATTCTGCGCCGGTGGAAGCACCGACGCGGCGTGGGGCCTGTTCCGATGGGCGAACTCCAGAAGCGCGCAGATGTTGGCCTGGCCGCTCGTGCGACTCTACGACCCAATGTCCGGGTTCTTCGCACTGCCGCGACACGTCTATGAGCGGGCACGGTGCTTGAACCCGATCGGGTACAAGATCGCCCTCGAACTGATCGTCCGATGCCGCTGCCGACGCATCCGCGAGGTGCCCATCCACTTTGCAGACCGTCGCCTCGGCGCGAGCAAGCTGACCGTCACCGAACAGTTGAAGTACCTTCGGCACCTGTGTCGCTTGTACAAGTGCCGCGTGTTTGGGGAATAGGGTCCGGGGTTCAGGGTCCGGAGTTTGAGGTCGAGCGGAGATCGCGCCCTGACGGTCGCGGGCCCGATGGGGCATCATGCCCCTGGATGTGTGCGGGCGGACTCCTCGACGATCTCGTCGATGGCGGCCTCCTGGTCGCGCGTCAGTGGCGGTTCGGTCGGTTGGGCCATGAGTCGGGCGGCCTCGGCGCGGGCGCGGGCCTCCATGCCGACCAAGTCGGCGTTGTGGACGGCCGCCCACGGCGCTCGCTCGAACAGCGGGTGCAGCAGGCTCGACCCGCGACACCAGTCCGCCGTCGAGGCGTGCGTCAGGAACTCACCGGCGATCCCCACCTCCCGGATCACGTCAACGGCCAGCGTCTCGTCGGTCACGTCGATGCCCTGGATCGATCGTCGTACGTACGCCACGATGGCGTCGTCGATCACCAATTGCACGGGCGAGAAGGTCACCGCGTTCTCCAGATGACCGACCGTGCCGATCCCCACCGCACCGCACAGCACGGGCATGATCATGCTGACAGCCTTCTCGACCCCCACCTGCACGCCCGGCACGCACGCGTCGGTCTTGCCCCCGTGGACGCCAGACGGGCAGCCGTAGAGCTCCTGCTGCAATTGCAGCCGCGCACCCAGCAGCGGCCAACGCTCCGGACCGGCGTAGCGGAAGATGCCGCTCGACATGTCCATCACCGACGGGATGATGTCCACGCCGACGATGGCCTCGGGGTCGATGGCGTAGGCCAGCACCACGGCGCTGAGCGTCTCGGCCATGCCCATCGCCAGACACGCGGCCGGCGTCATGGGCGCGGTGGCCCCGCCGTTGACCATCGTATCGAGCGTCTGCGGCAGGCCGGCCTTGACGTAGGCGACGAAGATGTCCGCCATGTTACGGTCCAGGCACAGCGGCGACCGGGCCTCGGCGTACCCCACCAGGATCGGCTCGCGACGGAGCCGCTCGGGTCCGCCGGCCACCACCTCGGCGATTCGCGTGATGTACGCCGCGTCGTGCGCGCAGAACGTCTCGACCCCACCGAGCTTCCGCGTGATCTTGACCAGCTCGGCCGCCATCCGCACCGGCCGCTCGTGGTCGGGCACGTCCTGCGCCGAGACCGGCAGGCCCGTCAGGTCGATGTTGGGCAGCGCATCGGCCAGCCGTAGCGACGCGCGGACATCCTCGATCGTCGCCCGGCGACGCCTCCCGTCCAGGTCGACCAGGAAGCAGCAGAACCCGCCCGTCGAGACCGTGAAATCCGGATGGATACGATAAGGCTCGGATCGAAACCGAATGTGACTGTAGCGAACGCCCATCTTGGCGGGGAGCCGGTCAGGTCGTCCGTAGGCCCGACGCATTCGCTCGACGGCTGCGTCCACAACGTCCGGCGGGAACCTGACCTTGCGGGCCTCGACATCGACCCGGCATCCGGCCGACCGCAGGTACGCCAGCGACTCGGTGTGGTCGATCCGCATCCCGGTCTCGTCGAGGATCCGCAGGGCGGCCTGATGGATCCGCTCCATCTCGTCCGGACTCAAGAACCGCAACGGTTCGCTCAGGTAGGCCATAAGCAGAATCCCTTAGACAAGAGGGTTCCTCTGCCGCCGTGCTCACGTTCGTGGTGCGCGCGCGTTTACACGCCGGTGACTCGCGCACCCCTGCAGATGGGTGGCACGGTCAAGCGAAGCCGAGGGACGAGGCTGAGCTTGGCCGTGAGGGCATGCAGCAGCTCTTCAACACGGCCAAGAAACGACCCCTAGGGTTCGTTTCTTGACCGTGCCAC
>CAYOGX010001043.1:0-2323 GCA_964403235.1 uncultured Planctomycetales bacterium
CCCCCTGGACCCAACGGTATTTGCCGTCCCACTCGTCGTAGCGGGCGATGCCCATGTCGCCGTTGTCGCACTCGAAGATGTAGTCGGAGCTGGCAGCCTGGTTGTAGACGGTGATCCCCGCGTCCGTCGGGTCGGGGTCGTAGCCGTCCCAGTAGTCTTCCACGTCGGCGGAGAAGCTGGCGTCGGTGGTATCCACCGCCTCGGTCGCAGAAAACTCGATGAACCGCGCCTTGTGGGCCAGGGCGATGATCTCGAAGTGTCCGCTGTCCGGGGCCTGGATCGCGCGGCCGAGGTGCCGCTTCCAATAGGTCGAGTCGTAGGCCTCGCCGCGGAGGTTGCCCGTCACGTCGTAGACGGTGAACTCCAGGTTTTCGTCGTCGGTGTCGACCGTGTAATCCTCGTTGGTCGTGTCCCACAGCACGATGTAGGCCGAGGCCGAGCCGGGTGGGGTGGTCGTCGGGGCGAGCGCCGTCTTGAGCACGAAGCGGCGGATCTCGGCGGGGTGGTAGCGGCGGATGCGGCCCTCGCCTCGCCCCGTGCCGCGGGGCTGGCCCTCCGACCAGCGGACGCAGGAGGCGATCCGCTCGGCCGACTTGCGCGAGAATTTACCAGCGTCTCGGTCGTCGGCCACGCGATCACCCCTTGATGTCCAGCAGTATCTTCGCCGCGCCGACGATCCCGATGACCGACGTTCCGCTGGCCCCGTCGTTGATCGCCGTGGTGATGCGGATGTCCAGCAGGTCACCGGCGGCGAGCCCCGTGGCGGTGATCGTGAAATCCTTGTCCGCCAGCACGAGGTTGTTGATCGACTGGGCCGCGGTGGCACAGATGTCGGATCCGATCCCCGCTTCCTCGTCCGAAAGGTAGCATTCGACGTCGATCGTGGCCGACGTGTCCGCCACGGTCGTGAGCATCCCGGCGTGTAGCCGAACCACGATCGTCTCGCCGCTGTCGTACTCCGGCGGCAACGCAAACGTGCGCCGGGCGTAGTTGTTCGTGGCACCCGCCGTTTTTAAATCCTCGGTCTGCAAGCTCGGGCTGTCGGTGCCGAAGGTCCCCTCGACGATCCCCAGGTCGTCGGTTGCTCCCGCCGTGGGCAGCAGGGCGGCCATGTTGTCCCACACCCGCCAGTCCTCGGGCCGCAGCGTGTATTCCTGGGAGGTGTCTTGCGTGAGGTCCGAGCGGCCGATGCCCGACGGCGTGCCGCCGACGTGGAAATCCCCCTCCACCCGGCAATCTCCGGGAATGCGTACCGTGTCCGTGGAGCCGCCGAGTCTGATTTTGTCGGCCATCGTGCGTTTCCTTATTGCAGGTTGGGATCGAGGTCAGGGATATTGAGCGGGCCAAAGGGAAGCTCGGGGTACACGTGGAACCCGTCGGGATCGGCCAGGAACACGGGGGCGGCACCGGCCGCCAACTTGTAGCCGTTGCCGTCCAGTAGTTGCGGTTCGTCGACCGGCACGCCCTGGTCGTCGGTGATCCGTTTGACGCCGGTGATCGCCGAGGCCGTCAGCCCGCCCTGGTGGACCGCCTCGTACAGGCTGCGGTCCTGAATCAGCAGCGTCCACGGTTCATCGGATATCGCGATTTCGAGCGTTTCCTGCCAGACGAATGCATTGTCCACCACGGTCCGACGGTAGCTGTAGCTCTGCATTTTGGCGTGCAGCGGGTCGACCTCCCACGGCTTGCCGGCCCAGATCGCATCCGTGTTGATCGCACCACCGCCTGTGAGGTACTTTTTCGCCGTGCCCGCCGGACAGCTCGACACGTAGCGGGTCACGCGGAACCCGTGGCGGTTGGCGTCCTTCTCGGCGGGCGGGTCGAACGGCACGCCGCAAGACGCCGCGATCGCGTCGCCGTCGACGTCTTCCTCGGCAATCTCCGTATACGGAATCCCGAACCCCTCGATCTCCGGCAGACGGGCGGTTAGGCTGCCGCCCTCGCCCGACCAGCCCGAGGAGGTGGCGTCGTAGACGTAGGTGACCTCGACCTGCCAGAACCGGGGCTGTTCGCGGATGCGCCGCGGGCGGAGTTGGTCGACGACCGCCGAAGAGTCGGAGTCGTTGCCGCTGGAGTAACCGCCGCCGATCTGCGGCAGGCTGGCATAGGCCAACACGGTGATCGGCCCGTCGTCGACGTCATCGGTCTCCACCTGCCAGACCTCGGTGTAGGTCTTTTTTCCGTTGCGGTCTTTCCGCAGGGTTCCTGAACCGGGGATTTCATAAGCGGCAGTGACGGCCATTAGAAAATCCAGATGTATTCGGGTGCCTGGTCTTTCCAGCCGGCGAGGAATTCCTCGAACGTCTGCGTCTGTTTCTTGGTC
>CAYOGX010001044.1:0-2319 GCA_964403235.1 uncultured Planctomycetales bacterium
CTCGCTCGGCGGCCGGAGTATCTGCGCGACAGGGTCTCGGAGGGCACGGAGGTCGCGGCGGGCGACGTCCTTGACGTGGACACGCTGCCGTCGGTGTTGGCGGGCGTCGAGGTGGCGTACTACCTGGTTCACTCGATGGGTGCCCGAGGTGACTTCGTCGAGCAAGACCGCCTTGCCGCGACGAACTTCGCACAGGCGGCGAAGGCAGCGGGCGTCCGTCGGATCGTCTACCTGGGCGGGTTGGGTCGTTCCGAAGGCGGGCTTTCGGCCCATCTCAGGAGCCGCCAAGAGGTCGGGGACATCCTGCGGACCAGCGGGGCCCTTGTCATCGAGCTTCGTGCCTCGGTCGTCATCGGGTCGGGCAGTCTCTCATTTGAGATGATCCGCGCACTCGTGGAGAGGCTGCCCGTCATGGTGACACCACGTTGGGTCTCGGTTCCCGCCCAGCCGATCTACATCGATGACCTGCTGGCGTACTTGGTGGCCGCACTCGAGCTCGATGTCCCAGAGAACCGCGTCTTCGAGATTGGCGGAGCGGACAGGGTCTCCTACGGCGACCTCATGCGCGAGTATGCCCGTCAGCGCGGTCTTCGTCGGTTGATGATCCCGCTCCCGGTGCTGACGCCGCGACTCTCCAGCTTGTGGCTGGGACTCGTCACGCCTCTGTACGCACGAGTTGGCCGGAAGCTCATTGACAGCATCCGCCACCCGACGGTCATCGAAGACCCGTCGGCCCATGAGGCGTTCGGCGTACGCCCGCGAGGCGTTCGCGACGCGATCGCCAGTGCGTTGCAGAAGGAGGATCAGGAGTTGGCCGGCACGCGTTGGTCTGATGCGCTATCTTCTGCCGGCGTAGAGCGACGCTGGTCCGGGGTCCGCTTCGGCTCGCGCATTGTGGACAGCCGGCAGATCCATGTGAATGCATCGGCCGAGCAGGCGTTCGAGCCGATCGAGCGGATCGGCGGGCAGACCGGCTGGTACTACGGGAACTGGCTGTGGCGGCTCAGAGGGTTCATTGATCTGCTCCTCGGCGGGGTTGGCATGCGGCGGGGCCGATCGGATCCCGACCATCTGCGCGTCGGCGACACGCTGGATTGCTGGCGCGTCGAAGACATTGTCCCTAACCGCCGTCTTCGACTTCAGGCCGAGATGAAACTGCCCGGGCGGGCGTGGCTGGAGTTCGAGGTCGTGCCCGACGGCACGGGCGGATCGACGGTCCGGCAGACGGCGCTCTTCGATCCCGTGGGCATTGCCGGACGTGCTTATTGGCTTGCCTTCTATGCGCCGCACGCGCTGATCTTCTCGGGGATGCTCCGCCGGATCGCGGCAGCGTGCGTCATGAGGCCTGCAAGTCGATTGGCGGCGAAATCGGCCGGGTGGGTCAGCCTCTTGGTGTTCACTGCCCTTGTCTTCGGTCTGGGGAGCATCGGTGCGGTTGCGACGAACCCCTCGCTCGCCAGCGACTGGTATGCGTCTCTGGCCAAGCCGACATGGACGCCACCGGGCTGGATCTTCGGGCCCGTATGGTCGCTGCTCTACCTGGCGATGGCCTTGGCGGCTTGGCTCGTATGGCGCCGACGCCGCGTCGCACGCACCCGGTTGGCACTGTCTCTTTTCTGGCTCCAGCTTACCCTTAATATTGCTTGGTCGCCTCTTTTCTTCGGTCTGCAACGGCCAGGGCTGGCCTTGCTCGACATTGTGCTTCTCTGGCTGGCAATCGTGCTGACTGCCCTCTGGTTCTGGCGGGTTACACGTGCGGCAGGAGCCCTGATGCTGCCCTACCTGTTGTGGGTCACCTTTGCGACGGCATTGAATTTCGCGATCTACCGGTTGAACGTCTGAGCGTGCGCACCACCAGGTAGATATAATCGTCAGGCAAGGTCACCAGCCTGGGACCCGTAGGACTGTCTCGTCTGCGACAACGTGCCCAAGGCCATTCAAGCACAGAGGGAATGGTAAGCCCGGCTGTGCCGTAGGAGACGGACGTGGAAGCCGATGCGGAAGTAACATCCCAGCTCAAGGTACTCTTCCGGTCTCAGAAACTGGGAGTCCTGTCGACGCATGACCACGGGCAGCCCTATGCCAGCCTCGTCGCCTTTGCAGCAACCGACGATATGAAGGGGCTCCTGTTTGCCACGTCGCGGAGTACGCGCAAATACGCGAACCTGCGTAACGAGCCCCGCGCCGCCATGCTCGTGGATAATCGATCCAACCAGGACAGTGACTTCCACAACGCGATTGCCGTCACCGCCACGGGGCAGACCGTCGAGGTCGCACCAGACGACAAGGACGCACTGCTCAAGGTATACCTGGACAAAC
>CAYOGX010001045.1:0-2312 GCA_964403235.1 uncultured Planctomycetales bacterium
CCAACCTCAGAGCATCCTCTGAGTTACGCCAGCGCCGGGCGGATCGGCGCGACAATCCATAGGTAAACCATGCTTGGAGATGAAGCGGCGACGTCGGTGCCGGAAATCGACGAAGATGAACTGAACCGCGAGATGGAAGAGGCCGCACAGGCCGAAAGCGGTACGGATGCGGACGCCGAACAGTCCGACACGCAGGCCCAGGCGGACGAGGGCGAACGCGAGCCGCTTCCCTATGAGGAATTGGCCAAGCGGTATGAGAATGTCCAGAAAGCGCTGAAGCAGGAACGCGGCCAACGCCGGGAGCTGGATCAATGGCGCGGCCAGATGGAGGAGCGGCTGTCACAGCTGCAATCCAAGGCCAGCCCGGCTGAGCAGCAGGCGGACGGCGAGAACAAGCCCGACCGCAATAAAGACCCGCTGGCGTATCTCGACTGGCTGGATCAGAAGGTCACGCAGTACGAAGAGCGCGAGCGCGAGCAGCAGACCCGCGCGCAGCAGGAACAGCAGCAGCGCCAGTATCTGCAACAGGTCCAGGAGTACGGCGCGCAGGCTGAAGAGGCGTTCCGCAAGGAAGCGCCGGATTATGACGACGCGGCGACCTATTACGCCAAGTCCCGGCTTGAGGAATTGCAGCACGTCTACAACATGACGCCGCAGGCGGCGCAGCAGTATCTCGGCCAGGAGCTTCAGGCGGCGGTGGTTCAGAACGCCCAGCGCGGCCAAAACCCGGCGGCGGCGATTTACGCAGCGGCCAAGGCGCGCGGATACGCGGCGAAGTCAGGCGAGGCGCAGGCCAAGCTTGACCAGATGAAAGAGGGTCGCAAGTCCAGCCCGACCATGCCTCAAGGCGGTAAGGGCAAGACGAACGGTGTCAGCATGGACGAATTGCTGAAGATCGAAGACCCGAAAGAGTTCGAGAAGCGATGGGCCGAGGCTGAAAAGCAGGGCCTTTTTTCTCGATAGGTTCGCGCCCTTCATAGCGCGCAATGACCGGCCCTAGCGCCGGTTTTTTTACGGCTGGTCCACGGACGGACTTCCTGAACGTCAGCTGCACGGACGCGGCAACCACGAACCATTCACAACTGATCTAGGAGATGATCAAATGGCCAATACGGTCTTTGACGTGAACTCTCCGGAGACGGTGAAACTGTGGTCAAAGAAACTTCACGTTGAGGCTTTGAAAAAGACCTACGTCAAGAAGTTTCTTGGTAAGTCCGACAGCTCACTGCTCCAGGAAGTCACCGACCTCAAGAAAAGCGCGGGCGACCGCGTGCGTGTTCAACTCAACCAGCTGCTGACCGGCGAGGGCGTTCAGGGTGACAGCATCCTGAAGGGCAATGAAGAAAGCCTGACCTTCTACACCGACGACGTGCTGATTGACCAAATCCGCCACGCTGCGGATGCGGGCGGTCGCATGACCCAGCAGCGCACCCTGCATGACCTGCGTTCCGTGTGCATGGATCGCCTGTCTGACTGGGTGGCCCAGCGTTACGACCGGGCGTTTTTTAACCAGCTTGCCGGTTTCACCGGGTCGGCTGTGTCCGAGCATGGCGAAGCCTATGACGGCACGAAGTCAATCTACACCGGCAACAACGCGGCGCAAGCGCCGTCCAGCAACCGTCACTTTTGGTCCGAAGCCGGAACCAGCGCGGACGAAGACCTGGACAGCTCGGGCGATAACATGTCGCTGTCGCTGATCGACGACCTTGTCGTGGAAGCCAAGACCGCTTCCCCGATGATCAAGCCGATCCGCATTGATGGCGGCGACTATTACGTCATGTTCCTGCACCCCTATCAGGTGCGGGACCTGCGCCAGGACGCCTCCACGGCGGGGAACTGGTTTGACATCCAGCGTGCCGCGATGGAAGGCGGCAAGGTAAATGACAACCCAATCTTCACCGGGGCGCTTGGCGTCTACAATGGCGTCATTCTGCACGAAAGCACGCGTGTTCCGCAGGGCGTTAACTCGTCCTCCGGCGCGCCGATTTCGACCGTTCGCCGTTCGATCTTCGCGGGTGCGCAAGCTGCGTGCATCGCGTTCGGTCGCGGTGACGGCTTCGGCTCTTACAACTGGGCTGAGGAGCTGGATGATTATGGCAATCAGCTTGGCGTTGCGGCTGGATCGATCTATGGCCTGAAGAAAACTCGCTATAACAGCGAGGACTTTGGCGCGATGGTTCTGTCCACCTACGCGGCGACTTCGTAAGGGAGGGATCAGACATGGCTGCTGGTTCTACCGCCCGTGAACTGCCGTATCAGGTGGTTCACTTCCTGCGCAAGTCCATCGGGATTTCTGACCTCGGCAACGAAGT
>CAYOGX010001046.1:0-2309 GCA_964403235.1 uncultured Planctomycetales bacterium
CACGGCGCCACCGACCGGTCGCGCACGCGCGCACACGCGACAAAAGTATTGAAAAGGGTGGGAGAGGGGCGAATAGGGGCGAAAGTCCTTGATGGCAGAGAGGTTAAGGACGGCTGGCGGCCAAAGGGGTAGAGAACGGTGAAAAGGGTCGGAGAGGGGGACGAGAAAAGGGTCAGGTAATGTCGCCGTGGACCATCGGCCAGGAGGGGCTCTTCGCAATGATGGGCCAGCGCCTCGAATGGGTCATGTCGTCCAGATCGTCAGGGCTGGCGAAGCGAACGCGATCGACGTCGGGCAAGAAGCCGGCCTTGCGAAGGGCACGGCCGGCGGTGGTCGAGCAGACTACGCCGCGTGCCCAGATGCGATCGAACTGGCGGAAGATCGCCACGTCCCACCCGCGCCGGCCACGCATGAAAACCTTGGCAATGAGTCCGTCCAGGGCCTGAAGGGCAATGGCGGAATAGGAGTATTTCCACGGGCGGTTGGTGTCGTCTCCGACCATCTCCCTGCAGACGGCGCGGATGATTCGCTTCCCGAGATCGGTTCTCTCGTCGCGCGGGCGGCGTTTGATGCACCATTCGCTTTCGGCCAGGCGGAGTTGCTGGTGGTACTCGGCCCACCCCTCACGGACGACGCGCTTTGTGTGGCCGGCAACTTTCCTGAACGCGATCGCAGAGACGATGCTGGTGCTGCTATCGAAGACGGCGGCATGGTTGGCTCTGGTGGGGCCCTCGCGATGCCCGGTTGTAATCCAGTCGATCGCGATGGCCATGGGGTCAGAGTGTTTAACCAGCAGAAGGTCTCCGGTCTGTGGAATAGTGTCGAAGTCGTGCATGTGGGTTACTCCATGAGGGTGACGAGAAGGTCATCGGGGGAGTCGGCATCGCGGACGGCCCGCGGATCCGGCGCGATGGCTTCGCGAAGGGACCGCGCAAGGTCGGCAGAACGTGATGCCGCGATGTTGTCGATTCTGTCTGCGGCATGTTCGGTCTTGGATCGCATGGTGCTATCGACGCTGAGCGGTGTAGGAGCCGAGAAAGGGGCGAGAGGCGCCGACCTCCCGGGCGGCGTCAGGGTCGCGCTCGAGGGCGATGCCGGAGTCGGTCGAGATAGCCTCGATGGCTTCGTCGGTCGGTCGGAGACCGGCTTGCTTGTAGGCGACGAGGAGTTCTGCCTGGGCCTTGAGTTCGTCGGGGGAAAGCGAGCCCCAGTTGAGGGTCGGCGTGGCGGCCGTGATGCCGTTGATGTCGAGGAACTGGGCGGCGAGCTGGAGGCGGATGGTGTCGCCCAGGGAGGATGCGTCCCAGGCTCGGATGTCGTTGCGGACGGATTCATGGGCGTCGGCGACTCCTGAACCGAGGCCTGTGGACTGGGCTTCCGAGGAAAGGGTCTGGCCGACAACGATCTTGGATTTCTCGCGCTGGCAGATGGTGAGGAATTTCTCGTATGCCTCGCCTGTGTTGCCGGTTGATGCCTGGATGAGCTCGACGTTGCAGTCTTCTGTGACGACGAGGCCGCCAAGCTTGATGGAGAGGGAGAGTGCGCGGCGCAGGACGTTGCGGCTGGTGTCGTCTCCGCGGGCGTGCTTGGCGACGATGAAGGGGGCGCCGTAGCGATCGAGGAACCTGGCCCACCATTCGCGGGACATGTTGGAGAGGAGCCACCAGAATAGGATGGCACGCATGGGGCCACCCCAGTTGTCGGGCATGGTGAGCAAATGGCCGCGGTGGACGATGTAGCGGAGGGGGTCGACCTCGCGGCTCGTTGGGAGGATGGTGCCGCTGATGGGATCGACATCGTGGATGCGCATTTCTCCTTTACTGTAGTCGAGGAGGTGGTGGGGGACGGGGACGAGGTTGCCCAGGGCGAAGCCGCGTCCGGAGGGGACGAAGACTTTCTCGACCACGGCCACGGGCCAGAGGACGGCGTCGAGGAGGTGGATGCAGGCTTTCTTCCAGGATTGGCATGAATGGATCATGCTTTCGATGGCCTCGGCTGCCTTCACGTCGGCCGGGGTTTTCTTGTCCCATGGGAGGACGGCCATGCGGTCGCCGAGCACGGCGAGTTTGCGCTTGGAGAACTCGGCCTGGAGGTGGCCGTCGGTGGCGATGACATCGCGGTAGAGGGCGAAGAGGTCGCGGGTGTTGCCGGCTTCGGCGTCTCGGATGACGGCGTGGACGCGGTCGACGGTCATGGTCTGGGCGATGGCGTCGGGCTCGCTGCGCATGCTGAGGACGGTGACCTGGTCGGCCGGGTTCTCTGCGAGTTGCCGCGTGTAGGTTCGCGGTATGAAGAATGTTTGGCCGTAC
>CAYOGX010001047.1:0-2306 GCA_964403235.1 uncultured Planctomycetales bacterium
ACCGCGACCAGACGGGGACTGGATGTCGGCGTGAACGCGACCGAGGCCCGCATCCTCTACGGCCCGAAGGGGCTCTACATCGGCTTCCGTTGCCGTCAGCCGAATTTGCCCATCGTCGAGGTCACGCGGCGAGACGGCGAGGTCTACCGCGACGATTCGGTCGAGGTCTTCCTCGACGTCGGCTGCACCGCCCGGCGGTACTACCACGTCCTGGTCAACGCCGCCAACGTCGTCCGAGACGAGATCGGCATGGACCCCGCCTGGGATTCCAAGTTGCGGTGCGGCACGATGCGACAGACCGACGGGTGGAGCTGCGAGATCCACATTCCGTTCGCGTCGATCGGCCTGACGGCGCCGGCCGAGACGCTCGTGGGACTAAACCTGTGTCGCAACGAGGTGGCCCGCAAGGAGTCCAGCAGTTGGGCCGGCCTGGCAGGGGGGTTCCATCAGCCGTCCGCGTTCGGTCTGGCCGTGCTGGCGGGCAACCCGGCCCGGGTCTCCGCGGAAATCCTCCGGGTCGAGCCCACCGGCCACGGCAAGGCGCACCGCTTCGTCCTGAAGGTGACCAACCGGGACGACAAGCCGTTCTCGGGCACGCTGGAACTCCGCCGCCCCGACCGCCCGGACGATGCACCCGCCAAGCCCATCGAGCTGGCGGCCGGTCGATCGTGGACCGGGGCGCTGACGGGGGATTTCAACAAGCCCGGACAGTACGCTGTGCTCGCCCTGGTCAAGACGTCCGCGGGTCTGGCGGCCGCCGTCCGCGGGCGCGTCCAGATTTCGCCCATGCAGCACCAGACGTTCGGATATCCGATCTCCGCCGACGATCAGGCTGAAATCTGGTGGTGCGAGGGCACGTATAAGGTCGGTCGCGATCGGCCCGCGCCGACGGGCCCGCCGAAATCGGTGCGGATCGAGGCCGCTCGGAACGAATATGAGCCGCTGCAAATCGTCGTCCGCCCGCGCCGGGCCATCAAACGCCTGGAGGCCAAGCTCGAGGGCCTGCCCCCGGGCGTGACGGCCGAGATCTGTGCGGTGCACTACGTCAAGGTCACCACGCCCACCGACGCGTTCGGTTCCCGCGATTGGTATCCCGACGCCCTGCCAACGATGACAGCGCCGATCGATCTGGCGCCGAACCGAAACCAACCCCTGTGGTTGACGTTCCACGTCTCGACGAAGACCGAGCCAAGGGGCCATCAGTGCACGCTGGTCCTGTCGGCCGATGGCAAGGCGCTGGCCCGGATCCCGGTGGGGCTGCACGTGTACGAGTTCGCCCTGCCGGTCGAGACCCATACCGAGACGGCCTACGGCATGGGCGTCAACCGCGATTGGCACGGACAACTCTCAGCCGAACAACATAAACAGGTCTGGCGGAAATACCTGACCCACCTGGCCCGGCATCGCATCACCTGCTATCGGCCGACCGGCCCGGCCGGCATCGGCGTCAAGATCGTCGACGCCGAGCAGGGCCAGGTCGAGCTGGATTTTACCGAATACGACCAGGCGGCTGCCTACTGCTACGGCGAGCTGAAGCTGACCACGTTCAACTTCCCCTACACGGCAGTGCCCGGGACGATCGGCGAACACAAACGCGGCACGCCGGAATACGCCCGCCTTCACCGCCGGATCCAGGGCCGGATCACGCGGCACCTGGCCAGCAAGAACTGGCTGAGCAAGTGTTATGCCTACTGGGTCGACGAGCCGCCCCCCAAGAACTACCGGGCCGTCAAGGACGGCATGGACCTGCTGCACCACAACTGCCCGGGCCTGCGGACGCTGCTGACGTTCTGCCACGACAAGGCCCCGCTGCCATTCTTCTACGGCTCGGTCGACCTGTGGGTGCCGGTCCTGAGCCGGTACGATCACCAGCGGGCCCGCGAGCGGCAGAAGCTCGGCGAGTGGGTGTGGTGGTATGTCTGTTGCGGTCCGCGGCACCCCTATCCGAACAACTTCATCGATCACCCGGCCATCAACCACCGGATCCGATTCTGGATGATCGAGAAGTACCAGGTCAACGGCTCGCTGTACTGGTCGACGACGTACTGGCGGTTCAAGAACCCGTGGGACGACCCGATGAGCTACAACCGCCCCGACAAGAAGGGCACGTGGGGCAACGGCGACGGTTACCTGCTGTACCCGCCCGTTCGCAAGCCGAGCAAGACGCCCGTGTTGGATGGGCCGGTCGGGACGATCCGGCTGGCCAGCTCCGGTTCTGCCGCTTGATCACCGCCTCCCGGATGTCGGCTCCAAGCGTGACGCGCCACTCGAAGGGAGGCAGTCGCCAGCCTGCCCCTGATGGGCGT
>CAYOGX010001048.1:0-2299 GCA_964403235.1 uncultured Planctomycetales bacterium
GGCCGCACCGTCCATGTAGTCATAGAGGGTCCGGCGGTCGCACAGCCGGTCCGGCGTCTGTGCGATCCATTTGTCGATGCGGTCCGGCAGCAGCTCGATCATGCCGGCGAATGTTGCGGGCCGGCTGGTCGCCCTTGTATCGCACTGCCGAGATGTATCTGACGTACCCACGGCATTCATGGTATCTCACCCGCCCCGATGCATTCAATCAGTAGGGCAGGGGGCAGGGGTCCGGGCACGTTGCTCGGGCTGTTGCTGGCGTTGCGCCTCGACCTCGGCGCGAAGGGCGCTACACGCTGGAAGGTCCAGGCCACGCTGAGCGGGTGACGGCGTCGAAGGCGCGACCGTACCCGACGCGCAAGAACCGACCGGGACGCGTATCAGCCCCTACTGGCCAGGCAGCGGTCGATGCGGGCGAGGGTCCTGTCCTTGCCAAGCAGCGAGAGCGTGTCGAAGATCGGCGGGCTGATCGCGCCGCCGCTGACGGCGACGCGGAGCGGTTGGGCCACCTTGCCCAGGCCGACCGACCGGGCCTCGGCGATCGACGTGAGCAGGACCTCCAACGCTTCGGGCGACCAATCCTTCTGATCGGTCAGCGTCGGGCGCAGCTCGGTGAGCATCGCATACCCGGCGCCGTCGCCCTTGGCCAATACCTTCTTGACGACCTTGGGATCGTACTCGACCTCGCCGTCCGGCACGAACAGGAACCGGCTCTTGACGTCCACGTCGCAGAACGTTCGGAACCCCTCATTGACCGCTAGCAGGGCCCTGAGCGTGTCATCGTCGACCCGGCTGACGGGGGTGTCGTTGCAGGACAGGTAGTCCTTCATGCCGCCCAGCAGACGCTCCGTGCCGTTTGGGGTGGCGGCGGCGTCGGCGGCCGCCTGCGTGTTGAAGGCCACTAGCTTGTCGCGGTCGAACTTGGCGTTGCTCCGGTTAACGCGGTCGAGGCTGAACAGCTCGACCATCTCGTCGAGCGTCATCTTCTCGCGGTCCTCGCCCGGCGACCAGCCGAGCAGGGCGATGAAGTTGACCATCACCTCCGGCAGGTAGCCGGCCGCGCGGAACGCGTGCACGGTGACGTCGCCGTCGCGCTTCGACAGCTTCTTGCCCTGCATGTTGAAGATCAGCGGCAGGTGGGCGTACTCGGGGTGTGTGTATCCCAGCGCCTCCTGAAGGGCCAGGTGCTTCGGCGTGTTCATCACGTGCTCCTGACCGCGGAGCACGAGGGTGATGGCCATCGCGTTGTCGTCGACGACGTTGGCCAGGTGGAACGTCGGTCCGCCGTCGGACTTGACGATGATGAAGTCCTCGAGCTCCTCCCGGCTGAGCGTGACGTCTCCCAAGAGCCGATCGTGGACGACCATGTCGCGGTCGGGCATCATGAACCGCACGGCGACGGGCCGTCCTTCGGCCCGGGCCTTGTCCACGTCTGCGCGGTTTGGCAGCGGATCGGGTCGAGGATACTGGAACGTCCGCTTGGCCGCGCGGGCCTCGCCGCGCATGGCCTCGAGCTCCTCGGGCGTGTCGAAGGCGTAGTAGGCCTGGCCTTCGTCGAGGAGCCTGGCGACGGCGGCGTCGTACAGCCCGGCCCGCTCGCTCTGTCGGTAGGGGCCGTAGTCGCCGCCGACGTGCGGCCCCTCGTCCCATTCGATGCCGAGCCATCGCAGATCCTCGCAGAGCCTACCGATGGCCTCCTCGACGTGCCGGCTCCGGTCGGTGTCCTCGATCCGCAGGACGAACCGCCCGGCGTGTTTGCGGGCCAGCAAGTAGTTGAACAGGGCCGTCCGCGCCCCACCAACGTGCAGGTACCCGGTGGGCGACGGGGCGAATCGGACACGAAGCACTTGACCGTTCACTTTGGACCTCTGCTGCTTGACGTTGCCCCCCGCACGGAACCCGTTCTGCGGTCGGGTGGCACGGTCAAGGTACGACCTGTAAGTGTCGGCCCTTGGCCGTGTTGCCCGGATCGCGCATGCCCTCACGGCCAAGCTTAGCCTCGTCCCTCGGCTTCGCTTGACCGTGCCACCCCGTCTGCCAAGCGATCCTGTTGGCAAGCCGGGGTCAGCCCGCCTGGCCGGGTTCCTGGTCCGTCTCGGTCGTTTCGGACGCAGCCTGCTCGACCGCGACTTGGGTCGGGGCCGCGCTACCGAAGATGCGGCGCAGCACCGTGCCGACCGGTCCGCTGAGAGCGTAGCTGCAACCCAGAATGGCCAGCCCCCAGGCTGGCTTGAGCACGACGGTCAAGACCACGATCAGCACGCTGACCAGGTGCCACAGCGGCCGCTTCCTTCGGAAG
>CAYOGX010001049.1:0-2299 GCA_964403235.1 uncultured Planctomycetales bacterium
TACGAGCAGCTCGTCAAACGGTTCAATCCGGTCAGTTTCAACGCCGACGAATGGGTGGGCATGGCCAAGGACGCCGGCATGAAGTACATCGTGATCACCTCCAAGCATCACGACGGCTTCTGCCTGTTCGACTCGGCGCACAGCGAGTACGACATCAGGGCCACGCCGTTCAGGCGGGACATCATGAGTGAACTGGCCGATGCCTGCCGCCGCGAAGGGCTGCGGCTCTGCTGGTACCACTCGATCATGGACTGGCACCACCCCGACTACCTGCCGCGGCGGTCCTGGGAATCGCGGCCCGCCCAGGACGCCGACTATGACCGCTACGTCCGTTATCTCAAGCAGCAGGTGGGCGAGCTGCTCACGAACTACGGCTCCGTCGGCGTGATGTGGTTCGACGGCGAATGGGAGGGCACCTGGACGCACGAGCACGGCCTGGATCTGTACGACCACGTGCGCTCCCTGCAGCCCGACGTCATCGTCAACAACCGGGTCGACAAGGGCCGCGGCGGGATGGCTGGTCTGACGAGCGACTCGCGCTTTGCCGGTGACTTCGGCACGCCCGAGCAGGAGATTCCACAGAGGGGACTGCCCGGCGTCGACTGGGAGACCTGCATGACCATGAACGACCACTGGGGGTACAACAAGTCCGATGGCAACTGGAAGTCGGCGGAGGACTTGCTCCGCAAACTGGCCGACATCGCCTCCAAAGGGGGCAATTACCTCCTGAACGTGGGGCCCACGGCGGAGGGCAGGTTCCCCGAGCCGTGCGTCGAGCGTCTGGACGCCATCGGGCAGTGGATGAAGGTCAACGGAGAGGCCATCCACGGCACGCGGGCCAGTCCGTTCCCGTCGCTGCCGTGGGGCCGCTGCACACAGAAGCCGCTCGGCGACGGTGACACGCGCCTGTACCTGCACGTCTTCGACTGGCCGACGGATCAAGGGCTGGTCGTGCCCGGCATCTTCAACCGGGCGCGCCGTGCATACCTGCTGGCGGACCCCGCCCGCCGGCCGCTGGCAGTCACCCGGCAGCAGGATGCGCTGGTCCTGCGGGTGCCCGCCCGGGCCCCGGACCCGGTCAACAGTGTGATAGCCCTGGAGATTGTCGGAGTGCCGGACATCAATGATCCACCCTTCGTTTCGGCCCCGGCGGACATCTTCGTCGATTCCATCGAGGTGACCATCACGTCCGATCGCAGGAACGCCGAGTTGCGCTATACGATGGACGGGGCGACCCCCGGCCCGGACTCGCCGGTCGTGCAGGGCCCTGTGCGCCTGACCGAAACGTCCACCATCAGCGCTCGCGTCTTCCGTGACGGCCTGCCCGTCAGCGGCACGAGCCGGGCCACGCTGACCAGGGTTGCACCGCGTCCAGCGGTGACGGCCGGTGACCTGACCGGCGGCCTGGAATACGAGTATTTCGAGGGCGAGTGGGACCGCCTGCCGGATTTCGATCGCTTGACGCCCGTCAGGGCCGGCACGGTCAGGAACTTCAGCCTCTCGCCCCGCGATCGCGGAGAGGGTTTCGGCTTCCGCTACCGGGGCTACGTCACGGTTCCCCAGGACGGTGTTTACACGTTCTTCGCCTGCTCCGACGACGGCAGCCGACTCCATGTCGACGGCCGGCTGGTGGTCGACAATGACGGACTGCACGGCGCAGGCGAGGTCGGCGGGCGGATCGCCCTGGCAGCCGGCGCACACCCCATCACCGTAACGTTCTTCCAGAGAAGCGGCGGCGACCTGCTCGAAGTGCGATACGCGGGCCCGGGGCTGGAGAAGCAACGCATCCCGGACGATGCTCTGGCATGCCGGCCGAGTCACCCGCGTGGCTCCGAATCGACTCCGTCCTCCTCGGCCGAACCGGCCACGCCGACGCCAGAGCAACAGGCCTGGCACGACTGTGAGGTCGGGATGTTCGTCCACTTCGCGCCGAACACCTGGCTGGACAGGGAATACGACGATCTCTCACTGCCGCTGGAGAGATTCAACCCGACGGAACTTGACACCGAGCAGTGGGTCTCCGCGGCGCAGGCCATGGGGGCGAAGTACATCGTCTTCGTGGCCAAGCATGCCGGTGGTTTCTGCTTGTGGCAGACGGAGACGACCGACTACAGCGTCAAGAACACGCCCTGGCGCGACGGCCGGGGCGACGTGCTGGCCGACCTGGCGGAATCGTGCCGCAAGCGTGGGATCAAACTGGGTGTGTACGTGTCGCCTGCCGATCGCAAGCAGGGAGCCGGAGTCGGCGGGCGCTGCGGGACGCCGGAAGAACAGGCGGCCTACAACCGGCTCTATCGCC
>CAYOGX010001050.1:0-2292 GCA_964403235.1 uncultured Planctomycetales bacterium
AAACCCACAGCCAGGAAGAACCGTTCGTCCTTGAGGGCATTGAGCTGCCTGATCGCCTCTTCGGCATTGAGGCCGTCGGCGTATCCGGTGTCGGGCACGTCGGCCGCCTCGAACGCGGGCATCTTTCGGTCGTTCTTGCCCAGGCCATACGCCCGAATTCGCCCGCCGTCGTAGCCGAAAAAGGCCCCCCACGGCGTCTTCCACGGACCGACCGGGGCGTAGGCCAGGTGCCAACTGTCGGGCAGGTCTACCGTCCCGTCTTGCACGCGGTTGCCGGGGTGGTGGCTGACCTTGCCGATGCAGACCGTTCGGTACCCGTTTTGCATGAAGAACCGCGGCATCGGCACGTGGACATCAGGCCCCTTCGCGCGCCACATCCGCTGCGTGGCATTGCTGTAGTGCATCGGCGCGGTCGGTCGCGCGCTGGCCAACAGCGCATGGCGCGACGGGCCGCACAGCGGCACCTGGACGTAGTGATGCGTGAAGCGGCGGGCCGTCGTGGCGAACTTGTCCAGGTGGGGCGTGATCATCTCCTCGCAGCCGAAGCACTTCAGTTGCGGACGAAGATCATCGACGCAGATCAACAAGACGTTGGGCCTTGTTCCTGAACCGTCGTTCGCACTCGCGGCAAACGATAGGTTCGAAGCAGCGGCCGTCGCCGCCAGGAATTTCAGAACACCCACCAGCCAACGCCGGCCTTGCCTTCTTGTGGTGCGGTCCATCGTGCCTCACCGTTCCGTCTGTCACCGAGGATGCGTGGGTCGGTCTACTACTGTGCCCGGCCAGGTGTCGCCGGCGTGATCTTCACGGTGATCGTCGCCTTGGTCACGGGCTGGGTCAGGTCGATTCCGATCCGCGTCGGCAGTGTCTTGGTCTTCACGTCCTCATGGATCTTCTCGCCCTTGATCTCGAAGTCGCTCCCGCCGGCGTCGATGTCCACACGCACGGCTTGCCGCACGTGCTGTATCGTCAGTGAGCCGGCCCCGAGGCCCTTCCATCGACCGAGGGTGACAACGGCCGTTCCGAAGCGCTTCGGGGCGGCGAACTCGACCTCGTCGGTCACCGTCAGCGAGCCGGCCTGGCTGCGCGAGTAATGAAAGCTCCGCGTGAGCTTCTTCAGCTCGGGCACGTCATAGGCCGAGGCGATGTCGAGAACCAGCGTATCGCCCGCGTCGTCAAATTCGGTCCGGACAACCCGACCGCGCGCAGCCTTGCCCGTCTTCTGGAGCCGCCCTGCGACCAGCGGCACCGAATGGCCGAAGGAATTCAGGACCTTGCTCTCGTACCGCTGTTTGCTGAAGGTCCGGGACCTATAGACCTCGCTGCCGGGATCGGCCACGACCGGCTCATCACCGACAACCACCACGTACGAGCCGACGTCGTTATGGTTGTGGTGTTCGCCGTTGTGCCCGCCCTTGAGTGCCGCCGCCAGCTTACACGCCGAGTCCGCGCCGGGCCGACAGATCAGGACCCCGGCCCGGTCGAACCATGCATGGGGCCCGAGGCCCTTGGACGCCTCTTTCGCGGGCGGCGTGCGTGAAGCGGCGTTCGGGAACGAGTACATCATCGCCTGGAACAGCCCGCCGCCGGGCGAGACCGGGTCTTGCTTTTCCCATCGACGCAGCCCCAGGCCGTACCGGCGGCTGATGAAGTGCATGATCTGCGCGCTCGGTTTGGCCGTGACCGAACAGTCGGCAAACGCGGGGTAGACGCCGTTCATGATCTCGATCCGCGTGGCGAACGTCGCCGGCCCGCGGACGCCCTCGCAGGCCAGCAGATCGACCCCGCCCCCGGTGGCCTGATGGATGACCTCAGCCAGCAGCACGTAGTGGCCGAAACCGTAGTTCCAATAGCCGAGGCCCTCACTACAGTACCCGTCCGCCGTGAAGCCTCTCAGGAAGTTCTTGGAGAACACCTCGGCCGCGGCCACGAAGAACGCCCGCTCCTCGCGCGACGCAATCTGCGCCAGCGCAGCCCCCGTCACGCCCGCCAGACAGACGGCGTTCCAGTTGTTCGTCGTCCGCATCCACCAGTTGTGCGCCCGCTTGCCCGTGGCCATGTCCCGGTAGGGATCGAGGATGCGTTGGCGGACGTTGTCGCGGATCATCTGTCGGGTTTCGCTGCCGAGCTTGTCGCCCAACAGGTAGTCGGCCGTAGCAAACTCCCAGCCCAGGGCAGAGGAGGCGAGATCGATATCGACCGCCTTGCGCTTGAAGTTCCTCAGCGTCCGATCGTGCGCGGGCATGACCCACGTCCGCTCCGCACAGAGCGAGCGGGTGATCTGGTCGAACG
>CAYOGX010001051.1:0-2286 GCA_964403235.1 uncultured Planctomycetales bacterium
CTCGCCGCGATGGCCGTGGTGTCGGCCGCAGGCTGCAGGGCACAAGGAGAAGAGATCATGCCGCAGTCGCCTGTCAGAGTGTGGGCGACCGGGGAGGGGGTGCGCGTAAACCCCGAAACCGGCCGCTACCTGGAGGACCGTCGAGATGTCCACGTTGACTACCCCAGTGGGGACTACCAAAGACGGAATGCCGTGTGGGATGCCAAAGAGGGAAGGATCGCCCTCCAGTCGGCTCGGAATGAGTTCGTCTCCTTCCAGCTGATAGTGGAGCGCGATGATGTGTCGGGCCTTGAAGCCTTTCGGGGAACCGAACCGGTGAAAGGGATTGAGGTGACGTTTGACCGGCTGGTGGGCCAGTGGTCGGGGTTCGAACGGATGTGCTTTCACCTGGGACTCGAGACGCCAGACCCGGCAACGTTTAAAAATCTGAATCAGGTCTATAACGCCAACGCGCCGGCGGTAGCTGCCAGGCGGCCGCCTGCCGACAGAGAGGCGCAAGACATCGCGCTGCAGGCACTCTTGCAGAGAGAGGGCTATGGATGGGACTGAAACCGTACGTGCGGCAAGCCCAGGACCAGACGATCTGGATGACGGTCGACGATATCGACCTGGCGCTGGCGCTGGGATTCACGCATCTGAAGCTGTGGTACGACACCTCGGCTGATGGATCGTTCGGCGATGCGCTGAGCAGCCAGGCCAAGCTGCAGGAGAATGTGACCGAGTACGTGCTGCGAGACGCGACGCCGACAGGCCGCTATTACAAGGCCGCGCTGTACGATGGATCCAGCGACGGCCCCAAGAGCGACTATCGAACGTACGGCACAAGCTGCGCGTACGCGGCCAGCCACGCGATGCGCCGCGAGCTGTCGGCCAGCACAGGCAAGGCGCAGCTCTCGCCACGCCACGGCCACACGATGTGGGAGATGCTGGAAGAGGCGAGCCGGCTGATCGACCGGATGCGGCGCTTGCCTGACGAGGCGTACGCGGCGACTGCGACCAACACATACTATTTTGACGGGAACGGCGAGCAGGAGTTATGGCTGTCGCTGCCACTGTTATCGGTCACGCAGGTCAGTGTGGAAGAGAGCGACGGTACATACACTGACTGGACCGAGAACACGGACTATTTTGCCTGGCCGTACAACGAGACGCCGACGCTGCGGTTGGACGTGAACCGCAAGAGCGGCTCGACCAAGAGCACGTGGATCGCCGGGCCGCGGCGCGTCAGGGTGCAGGGCGTGTTTGGGGTGTCTAGCACGCCGCCGGAAGAGATCCGGCGCGCGGTACTGATCCAGACGGCGCGGTGGTACAAGCGGGCCACAGCGGGCTGGGCGGACGCGGTGGGCAGCGTCGAAACAGGCGAGCTGCAGTACGTGCGCAAACTCGATCCTGATGTGGAGGCGCTGGTGATGCACGCCAAGCCGCACGAGGTGAGGCTGTGAGCGAGGCCGAGTACGGGGTGACGACCGAGGGGATAGAGGAGGCGGCGGCGCTGCTGGCCAAATATCCCGAGATCAGCCTCGACGAGATGAACAAGGCCATGGTGCGCACGGTAGCACAATTGTCGAGCGACGTCAAAGAGTTTACACCTGTAGATCGGGGCACGCTGCGATCCAAGATCGGCGGGGACGTCGAGACGGTGGGCGGGGTGATGGGCGGGGTCAGGGGGATCGTGCACAGCGGCGGGGTGCCGTACGCAAGCGTGATGGAGCTGGGCCGGCAGCCGGGGTCCTGGCCGCCATTGGAGCCAATCAGGGCATGGTGCCAAAGGGTGCTGGGCGATGCGTCGGCGGCGTTCTTGGTGGCGCGCAAGATCTATTTGCGGGGGATCGCGCCGCGGGCAATGTTTGCGCGGGCGTGGCGCAAAGACAAAGACTGGATCAATGATCAGTTTGTGCGAGCGCGCAAGCGGATCGTCGAACGGTTGGCGGACATTGGGATCCACGTGGACATCTAAGGGCGATTGTATGACCAGTAACGGAGCGTGCAGATGAGCGATTGGCGAGTTGCAGATGATGACCTGATGCAGGTGAGGCAGGCGATCCTCGACCTGGAGGAAGAGATCGTCGGCGTGATCCGGGCCGAGGGCCTGGTGGGGGGGATCGTCGAAACGCCGATGTTTGTCAATTATTTCGTCCGCGGGCGACCGAGCTACAGCCAGGGGCGGGGGTTTGTGTGCCTGCACACGATGAACGCCGACCTGCACCTGACGCGCAGCGTGCTCCCTAACGACGAAGTGGAAACGTTGCCGTTTTTGCTGCTTACGTTCCGGGCCTTTGCCGGGCA
>CAYOGX010001052.1:0-2282 GCA_964403235.1 uncultured Planctomycetales bacterium
GGGAGTGTCGATCTTGCGGAGCTGATAGAACGCCCACGCCCGGTCGATCAGCACCGCCTCCATGCCCACACCGCGCGGCCCGACGATGTCCCATCGGGGATCGTCGCCGACGAACAGGCACCGGTCCGCCGTGACGCCGAGTGCCTTCATGACAAGCTCAAACGCCTGCCGCGCCGGCTTGCGGAACCCCACGTCGCGGCAGAATGCCACCGCGTCCACCGCCTCGGTCAGGCCATGCCGATCCACTTCCTCTCGCCACAGCTCGGCCGGGCTTCCCCATGGCGTGTTAGACAGGATCGCCGTCCGCAGGCCATGTTGGCGGAGGGCCGCCAGCGTCGGCAACGCGTCGTCGTAGCGCCGCCCCACGGCGAACGTCGGGGTCATGAACCGTCGGCACATCTCCATCGCCACGCCGTCGGCCAGATCGCCGTCTGAAAGGTCGAAGATCCTCGCCAGCCGACCCTCGAGCGGTTTGACGCGGTGATCCTTGGGTTCTTCGCGCTCGCCCTCGACGCGTGTGGGCAGCTCAGCCGGACCGATCCGCAGCAGCCCGCGGCTGCGCAGGTACGCGGTCACCTCGTCGATGGCCCGGGCCAGGATGTCCGGCCATTCCGAACGCGTGTAGTACGACACCAACGTGTTGCCCAAATCGAAGATGACCGCGTCCTTCATCACAACACCACTCCACATGATTCACCCCGCCAGCACCGTCGGGCGGCCGGTGCCACTGGCGGCTCGTCCGCCAGTGCTTCTGCGGCTTAAGCGTGCGGTGACACTGGCAGTAAGCTGCCAGTGGCACATGCCCTCCTAGGGCTGCAAACAAACTGTCTCGATCCCAAACGCGTCGATGGCGACGGGGACCTTGCCATCGCGGACCAGCATTACCGGCGCGCGTTTTCGTTCGACCGAGTCACATCGCCACACTGCCTTCGGCGGCGGCAACAGCCCGCTGCCGACATCGAACCGCGTTGCCTTGCCGCCGACTTCCATGAACCGCAGAACGACCCCGTCGCCGTCCTCGGCGCGCTTGAACGCCGTCAGCACCACGTTCGGCGGGCCGATCCGGCAGAACGAGCCCGTGGCTGGGAGGGCCGCGGTCTCGGCGGGTGCCTCCACGGACGTCGCGATCAATGGCTGGCTGACGCCCCAACCGTGCCGCGTGGCCGCCGTCGCCGGCATCGTCTTGCCGGACGTGATCGAGTAGCGGAACGTGAACTCGCCGCCCTGGCCGGGCAGGTAGTTCGTGAGCCAGTAGTTGTTCATCACGTACGCGAAGACCGTCCCGTTGGTCACATCGAGCTTCTGGAGCCACTTGCCCGTGTTGATCTGGCACAACGACATCAGCGGTGTATCGATCGGGGAGAGGTTGACGGCCGCCCGACCTGTCTCCAGCGTTACACTGTGCTGCACACTGAACCAGTCGAGGCATGCACCGGGCAGCATGTCCCGATCCGGCCGGACCCACCCTCCGCCGATCTCGAGCCGGAACCGCGGTCTCTCCGCGGCGAACGGAAACGCCACGTACATGCCTTCCATCTCGTAGGTCAGCGTCTTGTCGAGATGCACCGTCAGGTCCAGCCGCTTGGTGTGCTCGTAGAGCGTCACCTCCAGACCCACCTTGGGGAACATCTTCGTCCGCGTCGACGACCTGACTGACGTTAGCAGCTTGCCCTGGTTGGTCATCTGCCAGGTCGCGCCGTTGGGGCGCGAGAACTCGAACTTGGCCGGCGGCAGGTTCTTTCTCCACGCGATCGCCTCGGTGCCCGCGCCGCCCGAGGCGTAGATGACCTCGCCCAGCTTGTGGGGGCTCGTGGCGTCGACCAGCTCGACGCCCGTCTGTTTGTCGACGATGCTGGCGATCCCGCCGGATCGGTCGTCGAGCGTGACTCGATAGAAGCGGTTCTCCAGATGGCGTGGCCCGTTGCGTCTCGGCGTTGTTGTGGTCGGGCGTTCGGCGCGGCCCTCGACGACGTCGTATCGCCGATACCCCACGCCCGGCACGTCCTGGGCCAGGAAGCACACGTCGTGCGTCTGGTCATTGACGGACAGCACTTGCATTGGCGTCTTGCGGCCTTGGGGGTCTACGAGCACCGCGCCGCGCGGCAGCGTCACGCGGACCAGATCGCTGCGATCCCAACTGGACGCGTTATAGACCAGCACGCCCTTGCCCCTGCCGGTCACCTTTGTGCCCAGTCGCGCCAGGCCCCGGGACAACAGCGCCTTCGAGTCGCGCTCGGCGTCCGTCGCGAAGGCGGACTTGGTCGCCCACTGTTCAACCACGC
>CAYOGX010001053.1:0-2272 GCA_964403235.1 uncultured Planctomycetales bacterium
GGACCTGCTCGAGCTGCCCCATGAACTCATCGAAGCCCTGGAGGTTGGGCCGGCCCGGGCTGTTCTCGTTGCCCAGGCCCCACTTGCCGAACGCACCGGTCGCGTAGCCGGACCGCTTGAGCACCTCGGCCACGGTGAGGTCCTCATCGTACAGGTGCTTGCCCGCACCATTGGCGCGGACGGGCGTGTGCCCGCTGTGCAGGCCCGTCATCAGGACGCTGCGTGACGGGGCGCAGACGTGCGAACCGGCGTAGGCCTGGGTGAATCGCACCCCCTCGGCCGCGAGCCGATCGATGTTGGGCGTCCTGATCTTGGTCTGCCCGTAGCAGCCGAGCTCACCGTATCCGAGGTCGTCGGCCACGAAGAGCACGACGTTGGGCCGTCGGCGGTTCGACGGCGCTTGGGCGCCCTGCACGGCCCCGCGCCGGCCCAGCAATGACCCAGCGCCCGCCGCAGAAATGGTCCGCAAGAACTGTCTGCGATTCATGGTCAATCCTTTCGACGATCGCGGATCGCGCGGCCGCCGCGCGCGGCGGGGAGACACTGCACGCGCCCCCCTAAGCAACCACATGACCTCAAATGCCGACCAACCCTTGGCCTCCCGCACGTCCTGGCCATGCTGCTTGTCCTCGAGAAGCCCCTCCTGTCAAATGGTGACTCGCCAGGGGCATTGTATGTGCCGGGCGCTGTCTTACCATAGACCCTCGGCCTGAATCGAGGAGGTGCACCGTTGCGATGGACCTCGAGGGACCGCGTGCTCGCCGCGTTCGAGCACACAGAGCCCGATCGCGTGCCGGCCTGGTGCGGCGCGTCGGTCGAGTTCTGGGACAAGGCCAAGCGCGAGCTGCGGCTCGATGACGAGGCGCTGCGCGTCCGGTTCGCCGACGACTTTCGACGGGTCTTCGCCGAGTACGCCGGGCCGACGTTTCCGCTCTCCCCGCAGGCTACGTATCGAACGGTGTTCGGCATCGAGCGCCACGGGATGGGTTACGGCCAGCCGTTGAGCCATCCACTGGTTGAGGCCGATCTGAAGCAGGTGCACGATTACGCCTGGCCCGACCCGGCGTGGATGGACGTCTCGAAGATCAGGGATCAAGCGACGGCCTGGGACGGCCAGTATGCCGTCCTCGGCGGCGACTGGTCGCCCTTTTGGCACGACGCGATCGACCTGCTCGGCATGGAGGGCCTCTACATCCGGATGTACACCGAGCCGGCCGTCGTCGACGCGGTGATGCAGCATCTGGTCGACTACTACGCCGCCGTCAGCCAACGGGTCTTCGACGCCACCGCAGACGTCATCGACATCTTCTTCATCGGCAACGATTTCGGCGGTCAGACCGGCCCGCTGCTGGGACCGGATCTGTTCGAGCGGTTTCTGCTGCCGCACGTGAGGTGCCTGATTGACCTCGGCCACGCCTACGGTCTGAAGGTGCAGATGCACTGCTGCGGCGGATTCGCCGAGCTGATCCCGTCTATGATCGAGGCCGGCCTCGATGGCCTGCACGCCCTTCAGCCGGACTGCCGCGGCATGGACCCGAGGACGCTCAAGGCCGAATTCGGCGACAAGATCCTCCTCAACGGCGCGATCGATTCGCATCACGTCCTCATCGACGGCACGCCCGAGATCGCCCGCGCCAAGACACGCGAGGTCCTCGAGATCATGATGCCCGGCGGCGGCTACGTGGCCGGCGCCAGCCATGACACCATTCTCGAGGAAACCCCCGTCGAGAACGTCCTCGCCATGTTCGACGCGATCCAGGAGTTCGGCACCTATGACTGACCCAGGGCGCAAGGCCGCCGCGAAGGACGCCAAGATCACGTTACTGGCGTGTTCGCTCACGTCGGTATGGCTGGTGTCGTCCGTGGCGTCCGATGCGGCGGCGGACGAGAAGGACAAGGCCTACCTCCACGCCAGGCCTGAGGAGATGGCCCGTTGGCGGGAGATGAGATTCGGCATGTTCGTCTGCTGGGGACCGGTGAGCCTGACGGGCAAGGAGATCGGCTGGTCCCGCGGGGGCGAGCGCCGGGGCCGCAAGGGAACCGGACCCACGCCGGTCGAGGTCTATGACAACCTCTACAAGACATGGAAGCCCGACCAGTTCGACGCCCGCCAGTGGGTGCAAATCGCCCAAGACGCCGGCATGAAGTACATGATCTTCCTGGTCAAGCATCACGACGGGTTCTGCCTGTACGACACGAAGCTGACGGACTACAAGAGCACCAACCCCCAGGCGGCGTGGCGGCACGACGTCATGGCCGCTATCGCCGCCGC
>CAYOGX010001054.1:0-2265 GCA_964403235.1 uncultured Planctomycetales bacterium
CAACCGGCTGACCTACGACAACACCAATGGCACCAAGTTCATCACCGCGCTGCTAGCGGTGATCGACACGGCCGATCGGGTCATCCGCTACGTCAACGCCGGGCACTATCCCCCCTATCGGGTCTTCCCGGACGGCCGGGTCGAGACGCTGGGCCAGGAGGCGGGCCTGCCATTGGGCGTCGAGGTGGACACGATCCATCCGCTCGTCGAGTTGCCCCTGGGCGATCAGACCAGCTCGCTGTTCCTGTTCACCGACGGGATGACCGAGGCACTCAATCATCAGGACGAGTTCTTCGGGCTCGGCCGCATCGAGGACCTGCTCAGACGCAACGCCCAAACCTCGCCGGGCGAGCTGGTCAACCAATGCCGGCGGACCGTCGCCGAGTTCGTGGGCCACGCGCCCCAGGGTGACGACGTCACGTTGATGGCGATCCGCATTGGCCAGGCCCGGTCGGCATCCCAACCCACCACTGAGTGAGGAGGCCGCCATGACCAGACGCGTCACGAGCGGCCGGACCGATCCGAAACTTCAGGCCACACCCCCGCGGCGCGGCGCACGGTCGCGCGCGTCGTCAAGGACCAAGGACCCCGATCATCCCGTCGACGTGGTGATTGACCTGGATCGCGTGCGGGCCAATGCGCTGGCGATCGGGCGGCAGACCGACCGGCCAGTCATCGCGGTGGTGAAATCGGACGCCTACGGGTTCGGCGCCCGGGCCATCGGCGACGCCCTGGCAGGCGTGGTCGCCGAGTTCGCCTATTTCGGCCTGTCCGAAGCGCAGGTGCTTCGCAGGGCGGGGCTGGTCCTGGGGCCGTTGTCCGGATCGACCGACGCCCACGCCGCCCTGTCGGTCAGGCCCGCGATTGGGTCGGTCGCGGAGGCGCGGGCCGTTGGATCCTTGCCCGCCGCCCTCAACGTCGATACCGGTATGCAGCGGTTCGGCTGTGCGCCCGACCAGATCCAGCCGATCCTCCGAACGTGCCGGGTGGCCGAGGCGTTCACGCACACCATAACGGTGTCCGGCGCCCGTCGTCTGCAACGTTTGTGTGCGGGAAAGGTGCCCCGGCTGCACGCCGCGGGGACGGCGCTGCTGGCGCGTCCGGGCGCGTGGCTGGACGCGGTCCGCCCCGGCCTGGCGCTCTATCTGGGGGCGATGACGGTGACGACGCGGCTGGCGGCGGTTCGGGACCTTGCGGGTCCGGCCGGCTACCGGCGGCTGCGCGCCCGCCGCGCCGGCGTGATCGTCTGCGGCTATTCTGAAGGCTTTGCCCCAGGTGTGGTGCTCGTCAACGGCCGACGCCGCCGCGTTCTCGAGGTAGGGATGAACACGTCCTTCGTCCAGGCCGGTCGCAATGACAAGCCAGGCGATCCCGTCACGCTGCTCGGCGGCGGGTTGACCGAGCCCGTCGTCGCCAAGGCCGTCGGCTACTCGCAACACGAGGTCCTTTGCCGTTACGCGCGTCTGGGCCCGCGGCGGTACATCGGACCACGCTGAGCGGCCCGCTCCCTTGCGGTCACGCCTCGGACCCAGACGACGAACCGGTCATCCGGAGCGCTGCAGCAGGTCGATGGCAATCGTGCGGACGTTGAACAGGACGTGAATGAGGATGGGCGCGACCAGCGACCCGGTATGCTCGTAGACGTATCCCAATGCCAGACCCAACACCGTCAACGGCACCACGTATTGCGGCTGAAAATGGTGCACCAGCCCGAACGCGATCGCCGCGAGCCCGATGGCCAGCCAGGGCCGATCCACGTAGCTGCGGATGACCGTCTGGAGCAGGCCTCGGAAGAACAGCTCCTCGGCCACGGGCGAGACCAGCACCCCGCTGATCCACAGCGCCACCGTTCCCCACACCGGTAGGCCCTCGTAGCGAAGCAGGTTGAGCACGCCGTGGATGGCCGGTCGGCCCGTACACCAGACGATCAGATAGGCGATGCCCGCACAAACGGGCCAGATCATCAGATACCCCAGCCCCGCCCAGACCAGGTCGCGACGAAGCCGTTGAGGTCGCAGCCCGAAGCGCGACAGGCCGCCCGCCATCGTGACGGCCACGCCGACGCAGAGCAGCACGGCGGTGATGACCTTGGCGGCGGTACCGGCCAGGATCGGCCAGAACCCCTGCACGGACTCGGTGCCCATCCATTGGTCCTGCGACAGGTTGCCGGGCGGCTCGAGCATCCTGCCGAGGTGATTCATCCCCATCATGACCGACATGAACAGCAGTACCACGACGGCCAGGTGGACCAGGTCGATCCGGTCC
>CAYOGX010001055.1:0-2261 GCA_964403235.1 uncultured Planctomycetales bacterium
CCCGCGAAGTGATTGACTTATGACCTTGACAAGGCTTGCTTCATGGGAGAGGCGAGTGCTCAACGGCGTCGTGACAGCGCCTGGACCTCGGCGCCGCTCAGGGCGTGGTTGTAGATCCGCAGGTCCTTGATGCAGCCATTGAAGTAATCGTGGGCGCCGAAGCCGATCTTCAAGGGTCTGTCGTTGGAGAGGTCGAAGTCGGCCGGCTTGAACGGCGAGCTCGTCGCGACGCACTTGCCGTCGACGTAGAGCTTCAGCCGGTTGCCGTCTCGGATCCCCGCCAGGTGCCGCCAGCCGGGCTTCAACTCGCGATCGTAGGTAACGCACTTGCCCGCCTCGATGGACAGGACGTGGCCCGAGGGGAGCGTGCCGCAGAACAGCCTGCCCTTATAGACGGCCATCGACCAGGCGCGGCGGTACTTGACGTCAGGCGTCTTGTCCAGTTGGCCAGTGCAGGTCCACGCCGTTCCACCGTCGTAGCGGTAGACCTGGGCGAGCGGCAGCGTGCCGGCGTAGCACTTGCCGTTGTAGACGGCCATGGCCATCACCTCGAGCTCGTCACCCAGCCGCCCGATGCTCGTCCACGTCGTGCCGCCGTCGTAGCGGAAGACGCTGCCGTGCGGCCACGTGCCGGTATACATGTTGCCTTCGTAGATGAGAATCGAATAGGTCTGGTGCTCGGCCGCCTGCTTGCCGCAGTCCTTCCACCGCGTGCTCCCTTCGTATCGCCACATGCCCGCGCCGCCGTTGCCGGTGTTATACAGGTGTCCGTTCCAGACGCCCAGGGCCATCGAGCGGTTGTCGCCTGGCGTGCCGATGTACGTCCAGGTTTCCTTGCCGTCGAACTCGAACACGCCCGGCGAGTACATGGGGATCGCGTACAGTTTGCCCGCGTAGACGACCAGCGCGTAGACCTCGTTCGCATCACCCAGCCGGCCGCACTCGACCCACTTGGTGCCGCCCTCATAGCGATAGACCCGCCCGCCGGGCACGACGTTCTTCGAGTTAGGCAGGGCCGATCCGCCCGCCCGATATCGGGCCGTGCCCGCGTAGAGCTTGCCCCGGTACTGGGCCAGACAGAACACCGAGTTGGCCTTGTCCGGACTGCCGCAGTCGACCCATTCGGTGCCGCCGACGTAGCGATAGACGTGGCCGGTCTCGTCCTCGCCGGTCTCGAACGTTCCCGCGTACAGGTGGTCGTCATGCACGGCCAGTGCGCAGACGAAGATGTTGTTGCCCGGCCGGCCGCAGTCGGTCCAGGCCGGCTCGATCTTGGCGTTGTCGATGCCGAACTCGACGTTGCGGTAGTTCGCCTGTGTCGACGTCACGCCCTGGTGGATCTTGATGTTGAAGTTGAAGCCCTTCCGCGCGGCCGGGTCGTACTTGCTGACGATATCGCCCAGCACGTCGTCCAGGTTCTCGTCTGTGTGGACCCACGCGGCGATCGAGAAGTCCTTGGTTCCCAGGCTCAGCGACGGGCTCGGCTTGACCTCGATGGTTGCCTTTCGACCGTCGAACCCGGCCGCGCCGTTCGGCTTGCCGTCGGGCCCGGCCGCGGTCAGATCCGCGCCGTGGTTCTGCCCGTGGTTGCCCTTGCCCGAGTGGTCCTTACAGTCGCCCGCCAACGGCCAATGCCCAGCCAATCCCGATTCCGCCCGCACGTCATTGCCCGTCATGAGAACACACCCCATAACAAGAACCAGTAGCATCGTCGCGTCAGACCTGTTCATGGTCGTCTCCTGCCGCTATCGCCTTGCACGTCGCGCGGCATTGTATCACGCTGCTAAGGGATTCCCATCTCGCGCTGCGGGGTGTGCCCCATCCTTCTCGAGCGACCGCGGAACGCGGGCCCTCGAAAAGGGTAGCGCACCCCTCCGATAGGCCGCCGAATCTCTGATGCACCCGGCGGAACCTACTTGCTCGCAGTGCTTTCCAAGAGCGCTTGCCTTATCTGCTCGATGACGGATCGGTTGGTCTGGATGAGCTGATCGAGCGTGCCGGCTTCGTGCCAGTCCAGGATGCGGTCGACGCCGTAGAACTGCCGTTCGGCCAGGACGATGGCCCGCTCGAGGGACGGATCGGAGGGAACGCGGACGCGCATCTTGCCCTGTAGCAGCAGGTAGTCTCGGATCAACCTGTTGATGATCCTGACTCGCTGCGGGCGCGCCGGCGATTTGCCCGAATGGCAGACCTTGATCTCGTTCAGTACCACGCCCGACCCCGGTCCCTTGCACGGTGGCTCGACGCCCATCAGGTCGCAC
>CAYOGX010001056.1:0-2257 GCA_964403235.1 uncultured Planctomycetales bacterium
CTCGTAGGTTTCTCACGAAGGCGACCAGCGGCGACTGCTGGCCTGGGAGACAGCCATGGCCGACCTTTCAGCGTTTGAGACAGCGTCCATCACGGAAGGCGCGCAAGGGCGATGTCAAGACAAGGTCGCCGTGACCACGGCATCGGACCGTGTCGTCATAGCTGTGGCAGACGGCGCGGGAGGCTCTGGCGGAGGGGAGGAAGCCGCCGCGACTGTCGTTGACAGAATAGGGAATCTGGCTACAGAGGCGCGAAACGGTGAGTGGTGGAGTGCGGGGTTGGGCCGTATCGACCTTGAGGTTGGGACAGGTCAATCGACGGGCGTCGTTGTTGAACTGAGCGCGAACCGGATCTGTGGCGCGAGCGTGGGGGATAGCCGGGCATGGATCGTCCCAGGCGGGCAGATTGTAGACCTCACGGCCAGTCAGCAGCGCAAGCCGCTTCTGGGTTCGGGCGAAGCGAGGCCCGTGGGCTTCTCCTACGGTCCGCTGGACGGTCTGCTGGTGGTGGCGACCGATGGCTTCTGCAACTACATCAAGCGACCCGCCCTGTTCGCGGCCACGGAGGTCACGGGGTTCAGCGCGCTACCACGGCGGCTCGTAAACCTAGTTCGCCTGCCTTCCGGCGCCCTCTGGGATGACGTGGGCATCGTAGTCTGTCGCAGGAAGCGACCGGTGACCAGGTACTCGGGGCGGATTGAACTGGCGTTTGAAGACATCCGGTAGCACGACCGCCCCTGACGAACCCCGATGAAGCTCCACATCCTCAGCGACCTCCATCTTGAGTTCGCGCCCTTCGAGGTGCCCGAGACGGATGCCGACGTGGTCGTGTTCGCCGGGGACATCGGCACCGGGCTCCAGGGGATCGAACTGGCCAACCGGTGCAGGAAGCAAGTCATCTACGTGTCGGGCAACCACGAATACTACGGCGGCGCGCTGCCCAAGCTGACGGAGAAGATGCGCGACGTAGCAGGGCCGAACGTCGCGTTCCTTGAGAACGACGAAACCATCATCGCGGGCGTCCGTTTTCTTGGCGCAACCCTGTGGACCGACTTCCGGCTGTTTGGAGATGGCCAGGCGGACTACTGCATGATGGTGGCTGGCGAGCAGATGAATGACTTCCGCAAGATCCGGTGCAGCCCAAGATACAACCGCCTGAGCCCACGGGCGACGTTGATGATGCACCGCCAGACAAGGTACTGGCTGCGCAAGTCGCTGGACAGCACGTTCGCCGGGCCGACCGTCGTCGTCACGCATCACGCTCCCAGCATCAAGTCGTTGCAGCCGCAATACCGCGCCGATCCGTTGGCAGCCGCGTTCATCAGCGACGTGGAGGAGCTGATGGGGGGCGAGAGAGTGGCAGTCTGGGTTCACGGCCACACGCACCACTGCGTGGACTACCCCATCGCCGGGACCCGGATCGTGAGCAACCAGCGAGGCTACCCTGGAGAGGCGACGGCCTTCGGGCCGGAGCTGGTGATTGACGTTTCTGGTGCCTTCGGGTAGAACGTGCATCGCCATGAAGATCGCCACCTGGAACGTCAACTCGATCCGCAGCCGCCTGGAGCGGCTCCTTTCCTGGCTCGCGAAGACGGGGCCGGACGTCGTCTGCTTGCAGGAGTTGAAGGTCACGGAGGATGCCTTCCCGTTCGATCCGATTCGCGAGGCGGGCTATCACGCTGTCGTGTGCGGCCAGAAGACGTACAACGGCGTGGCGATCCTGGCCCGCGAGGACCCCGCTGAGGTGGAGCGCGGTCTGGGCGATGACGCCGACGATCCCCAGGCGCGGCTCATCGCCGCCGATGTAGCGGGCGTTCGGGTCATCAGTGCATACGTCCCCAACGGGCACACGGTCGGCTCGGAGAAGTACGACTACAAGCTCGACTGGCTGCGGCGGCTGGGGGAGTACCTGGAACGGCACTATCAGCCCTCCGATCCGCTGATCTTGTGCGGCGACTTCAACGTGGCCCCCGACGACAGTGACGTGGCCAACCCGGAGAGGTGGAGCGGATCGGTGCTGTGTCACCAGGCCGCGCGCGAAGCCTTGGAGGCCGTGCGCCGCTGGGGCTTGACCGACGTTTTTCGTCAACATCATCCGGAGGGCGGGATCTACTCCTGGTGGGACTACCGGATGCTCGCGTTTCCCAAGAACGACGGGCTGCGCCTCGACCACATCTTCACCACCGAGCCTCTGGCCAATCGCTGCACCGGCGCCGAGATCGACCGCGACGAGCGAAAGGGGCAGAAGCCATCGGATCA
>CAYOGX010001057.1:0-2253 GCA_964403235.1 uncultured Planctomycetales bacterium
CTGGGTGCCATCAGTGTATGGCCCGACTGGGCGTACTATCCGATACCGGCGGATCCGGAGGACAACGTGGTCGTGAGGCTGACCGCCCGGGACATCGGGCGCAAGCATTTCAAGCGCTGGAAGATCTACGACCCGAACTACCCGGGCCAGGGCCCCAATGCCATCAAAGACCCGAACCCGACGATCAGCATCGTGATGATGACCGACCGCGAGGTCACGGCCGTGTACGAGTGCGCCCAAGAGGGCGACGCTCTGCTCGGCTACGCGCTAACGCTGCTGCTGAGCCTGTGCGCCGCCGTCCGCCGAGCGACGTAGGCCCGGGCCCCGCCGGGCCAACGTCATTTGCCCGCCCACAGGCAGCCGATGCCCGCTCCGGGCCCTATGTCAGCCCATTGATCTTGGCGGCGAGGATGAAGTCGTTTTCCGACAGCCCGCCGATCGCGTGCGTGGTCAGCGTGAGGGTGACCTTGTTCCACGAGATATGGATGTCGGGGTGATGGCCCTCGGCCTCGGCCACGTCGGCGACCTTGTTCACGAACGCCATTGAGCCGACGAAGTTCTTGAACTTGAACGTCCGCACCAACGACCCGTCCCGCAGCTCCCACCCCGGCACCTGACCGAGCAGCGAGCAGGCCTGCCCGTCCGCCATCGCCGGCATCCCGCCCTCGCACGGCACACACTTCTTCTGGGTCAGGTCCATGGGGTACTCCTTTGGTGGTCCGCCCGGCCTGCGATGTGGCAGCCCGCCTCGGTCTGCAGGATCTGTCGGGATCCCTAGTGTATCTCGACGGTCAGCGTCTGACCAGTTTTCAGAACGACCTGCTCGGGCAACGTGACGATCAGTCGGCCCTGGCTGTGCGCATGGGTGGCCCGAACGGGCCTGCCGGCAGCCGTGACGGAGACGCGTCCCGCCCTAAGCTTCTTGGGCACCTTGAACGCCAGCAACCGCAGGCGCAAGCTGCCCCACCGCACCTGGATCCGCTCTTGCTGCGTGCCGCCGTCGCGCTCTTGCTCGAACGTGCCCCAACCTTCGGCGGTCGTGAAGGCGGATCGGAAGTGCCTGGGGGTCAGTTTCGGGACGAAGCCCAGATGGCCCCTCGGACCGTCGTACTCGTAGCCGGCCAGTGCGGTGAGCACGCCCCAGCTCGCCATCGCCCGGGCGTAGTGGTCGCCGCACTCGACCTCGTTGTAGGGGTTTCGTTTGAGCGGGTGATAGCGGTCATGGATGGCGCGGACGATAGCCAGACCCTCGGTGACCATCCGTTCTGCGACCATGTGCCCGGCCACCTGGTACTCGATCCCCGTCCAGACCTCGTTGCGATAGCGAACGCCGTTTTTGCCGAGGTGCTTGCTCTTGGGCCAGGTGCAGATGAACAGGCCGGCCTCGCCTGGGTCGGCGAACACCCGCTCCGGGGGGTGGACCTTGTTCTGGGGCCCGACGTCCGGCGCCCAGTTGTACTTCCATACCGACCGCAGCGCCTTGCGGACGTGGTCGATCGGATAGATGGTACCCAGCCCGAGCTGATGCGCCCACCCCTGCCCGAACAACTGGTCCGACAGGCAGCCGTCGGCGTATTGGTGCTTGGGGTGCTCTTTCAGGTCGACGACCTGGACGAAGTATTCGCCGTTCCACAGCCGCTCGATCGACAGCCGCCGCCCGCGCTGGTAGATCCGCCTGGCCCGCGTGGCGAACGGGTGGTCGCCGACCCGCTTGGCCATCTCCTCGCCGGCGCGAAGTGCGGCCAGGTAGAGCGAGCCGACGAAGGTGTTCGGCCCGTGGAAGTTGATGTCGTAGGTGTTGTGCTGGCTGTCCTCGATCAGGCCGTCGTCGTTCTTGTCGCGTTGGATCGAATACTCGAGCGCCTTCTTGATTCGCGGCCAATTGCGTTTGAGGAACCCGTCATCGGGCGACATGAGGTGCTCGCGATAGGCCTTGAGCACCGTCCCGCACTGCCCGTCGGCCGCGTAGGCGCGATTGCTTCGGAAACCGACCAGCCCGGTCTTGGCGTTGAAGCCCGCGCCGAAATCCTGCATCTCGCGCGTGCTGCGCTCCAGCTCGGGAAACAGCCTCGCCAGCGCGTGCTGGTAGTTCCACACGTGGGTGCACGTTCCCGCGCAACACCCGACGCCCTCCCACGCCCAAAACCGCCCGTTGCCCCACCACTGGCAGGTGCCCGTGGCCAGGGTCGACAGCGTCGAGCCCAGCCGGTCGAGCAGCCAGATCGGCAGCGTGCTGTCGTAGTACGTGTCGCG
>CAYOGX010001058.1:0-2252 GCA_964403235.1 uncultured Planctomycetales bacterium
CAGGCCGGTAGTTGATGGTGTGGGCGACGGCCAACACGATCCCCGCGCCGACGCAGGATGCAATCACCGTCAGGACCCAGGGTGCGTACAGCCGCATTCGCTCGATCGGTCCGACCACATCCGCTACGCTTGCCGACACGCCTCGCGTCGACCCGAAGAAGTAGACGACGACCGGAATCAGCGCCAGCAGGACCGTCGCGTACCGAAACGAGAACCGGAACGGCTGCGCCGTCGCGATCAGGCAGCTCAGCAACAACGTCAACGACAGCCAGGGGAGGGCGGCCACGAAACTGACGATCACCAGGAAAATTATTGCTACGGGCAGCCGGTACAGTATGGCCACCAGGATCGGAATGGTCGCCAGCGAGGCCATCAGCAGACCCACGATGATGATCTGCGCCGGCACCTGGTCCACGCTGATGGGGAACAGCAGGAAGTCCGTCAACGTGACCTGGTGGGGCCCGAACGGCTTGAGGCATGCGGTCCACAACGCCCAGTAGGGATAGCGCGCCGGTGCCAGGTCGCCCCCGAACAGGGCGATCCCCGGACGCAGCAGCGGGTACAGGTCCCCCGTCCGCAGCCAGTAGGTGAAGCACCCCAACGCGCCGAACAGCAGGATGTTGATGATGAGGAAGGCGACGGCTCTGCGCCGGTATCGCGGCGCGGTTCGCGACCACACGTCGACGATCTCGGGCTCGGACGCTTCGGCCGAGGGTGCCCGTGAGCGCCTCGGGGCCGGCACGCTTTGGGCCGGACCGACCCTATCAGGCTCGGCACCCGTCGCGGGAACCGGGCCCGGCGAACCGTTTTTCCCGGCCGTGTCGGTCAAGCGTCCTTCTCCGCCACGTAGACCACCACGACACCGAGTGTCAACGGATGGACGGCCACCCGCGCGAAGCCCGCTCGGCGAAGGTCCGCGACCACGTCATCTCGGCTCGCGAACGCAACCACGCTCCGGGCCAGGTAGCGATACGCGCCCGTGCGGTCTCGGCTGATCACGGTGGCCAACAGGGGCATCACCCACTCGAAATACGCGCCGTAGACCCAACGCAGCAGCCGGTTGTCGGGCATCGAGAACTCGACGATCACGGCTCGACCGCCAGGCCGCAACGCTCGACACATCTCCCGAAAACCGGCGCCCGGGTCCTGAAAGTTCCGCACGCCGAACGCACACGCCGTCATGTTGAACGTTCCGTCGGCAAAAGGCAAGCGCAAGGCATCGGCCCGGCACCAGCGCAGACGTCCGGCGGGGCGGTCGGTCCGCTGCCGGTTGGCGGCTCGGGTCAGCATGTTCTCGGCGAAATCCGCGCCGACGACCGTCCCGGCCCGTCGCGCGAACGCCCGGGCCAGGTCGCCCGTACCGCAAGCGATGTCCAGCACCGCGTCCTGTCCGCCGGTCCCGCTCAGCAGGACCGCCCGCCGCCGCCAGGCACCGTCCATCCCGAAGCTGGCCAGACGGTTGATCAACTCGTACGTCGGCGCGATCGCGTCGAACATCCGCCGGACGCGCCGCGCCTTGTCCGGTTGACGGTGGGGTTCGCTGAGTCGGCGCCGATTCCACAGCGGCCCCTCGCCTGCCCGGCGACCGCCGGTGAGGGCGCCACCCCCCGCGTCGACGATTTGCTCCTTGCTCGTACGCACGACCCCACGGTATCGCTGAGGTCTACTTCGAGCAAGCGCCATTAACTCGCCCACGGTGTGCTTGGCCCGCGAAACCGGCTGATGCGAACTGCGATTGGCGTCTGCGCGTCCGGGGATATCGTCTGTTGTCTTTCACGACCAGGATGAGCGTGGGACGTGCGTCCCCTCGCTGGGGGGCGGATCAGGGTTCTTCGTCTTCTTCGGTGACCACGCCGAGCTCGTGGAGTGCGCGGAAGGCGGCCTTTTGTTCGGCCTCTTTCTTGCTGGGTCCCCAGGCGCTGGGGAAGCGTCGGCCGGCGACGACCACGCACAGCTCGAAGCACTTGCTGTGGTCGGGGCCCTGCTCGTCGAGCAGCTCGTAGACCGGCGTTGCGCTCAGCTTCTGTTGGGTGTGTTGCTGGAGTTGAGACTTGTAGTTCCGCTGATGTTCGCTGGCCGCGGCCTCCGCGATGGCGTTGCCCATGTGCCGGAGGATGAAACGACGCGCGATGGACAATTTGCCGCTGTCGATGCAGATCGCGGCGATGATCGACTCGAAAGCCGCCGCTGCCAACGAGCTCGGCATCTGGCTTCGACCGCTCATGCCCTTGCCCAGAAACAGCAGCTCGGGC
>CAYOGX010001059.1:0-2249 GCA_964403235.1 uncultured Planctomycetales bacterium
CCCGGGGCCGGTGGGGGAGTACCTGGAGGTCGTCGACTACGACCCGGGCAGCAAGTGCTTCTATCAGCCGGTCGATCTGAATCATCCCCACGCGCTTGGGCAGGACGGGTTGGCGCCCTCGGAGATCGATCCTCGCTTTCACCAGCAGATGGTCTACGCGGTGGCGATGACCACCATTCGGAACTTCGAGCGTGCCCTGGGGCGCTCAGCCCTGTGGTCACCGCGGATCCTCAAGGAAGGGCGGGACCAGACCGGCGAGTACGTCGGGCGTCTTCGGATCTACCCGCACGCACTTCGGGAGGCCAACGCCTACTACAGCCCCGCGAAGAAGGCGTTGCTGTTCGGCTACTTCCCGGCGTCGGTGACCGACCCGGGCGACAGCCTGCCCGGCGGGACGGTCTTCACCTGTCTGTCCCACGACATCATCGCGCACGAGACGAGCCACGCCCTCTTGGACGGCCTGCACCGGCGCTATACCGAGCCGTCCAACGAAGACGCCCAGGCGTTTCATGAGGCCTTCGCCGACATCGTGGCCCTGTTCCAGCACTTCAGCTTCCCCGAGGTGCTCCGTCACCAGATCGCCAAGACGCAGGGGGACCTGGCCCGCCAGAACCTGCTCGGGAAGTTGGCCCAGCAGGTGGGGCACGCGACCGGCCACTACGGCGCTCTGCGCGACGCGTTGGGCGGGATCGACCCGGAGACCAAGCAGTGGAAGGCGTCTGAGCCGGACCCGACCGAGATCGAGCGGACCCACGAACCCCATGCCCGGGGCGCGATCCTGGTGGCGGCCCTGTTCGATGCGTTTGTTGCGGTCTACAAGTCGCGGATCGCCGATCTGCTTCGGATCGCCACGGGGGGCACGGGCGTGCTGCCGCCAGGTGACATCCACCCGGACCTGGTGGGCCGAATGGCCATCGAGGCCGCCAAGACCGCACGCGTCATCCTGAAGATGTGCATCCGGGCGCTGGATTACTGCCCACCGGTGGACATCGACTTCGGCGATTACCTCCGCGCGCTGATCACAGCCGACATGGATCTGGTCCGCGACGACCAGCGCGGGTACCGGGTCGCCATAATCGACGCGTTTCGCAAGCGGGGCATCTACCCGTGGGACGTGCGAAGCCTTTCGGAAGAAAGCCTGCGCTGGTGGGTGCCACCACCCCAAGAGAACGAGGCGCTGAACCAGCTGGTAGGTCATACGGGGCTCCGGCCCTTCTTGGGGGTCTGGACACTTCTGTCCGAGAGGCAACAAGCGTTCTGCAAGATGCGCGAGGCCGCCGCCGAGGTCCACGATCTCCTCACCCTGCACGAGAAGTGGACGCTGACAACCGAGGACTATCGCGTCAAGGCCGGCAGGGCGATAGGGTTGGAACTGGGCGCAGACGCGGTACCGACGATCGTACGGAACGGCGGAAGGACACCGCCCGTGGAGGTCCACTCGGTCCGACCGGCCCGCCGGTTGGGACCGGATGGGGAGTCCCAACGGAACCCCCTCTAACAGGTCAGAAATAGGGTCAACCCGCACTGACGATGCCTGTACGGGGGTTGCATCGTGTGCCCAAGTGAGCCCGGATGCACCCAAATGGGACCGGCGCTGCCACCAGGCCTGCCACCGACTGAATCCGAATGTCAATTCCGGGTCCTAGGGCCTACGTCAAGGGGCTGTGGGGCCAGGTGCGGCGGGTGCCTCAAGATCGTGTGCCCAGCCGATGGCCAGCCCCCAGATCTTGGGCAGCGACACTTGACCGAATGCTGAGTCGCGGGTACATTGGGGTATCCGGGTCGATCGGTACGCGACCGATCGGAGCGGCCCCGGCGCAGGGCCTTCGGCCTGCCGGCCCTGTGCCGGTGCCGCACACCGGGAAGGCAGGCAGACATGTCAATCAACGTAGCTGAATCCCAGACCAACACGACGGCCGACGATCTCCAGGCCATCGCCGATCAGACGGAAGCGCTCTTGCGAGAGTGGACGCCCGGTCAACGCGGTGGCACCCGACTTTATGCGGACAAGGCCAGCTGGTGGCTGATCCAGGCCAAGAATCACGGGGCGTTCGCGGGGGTCGAGTACCTGGAGTTGCACCGGGAATTCGACCTGATCCACGACAGCGGCCGCCTCGACCCGTACATCACGATGTTCTGGCGTGTTGGACGATGGCTCGCCAAGCACGCAGACAGGCTGAGCATCAACCCGGCGCCCCCGCTCTGCGACTCGCCGGAATTCCTGGCCGACGAAGACGCCGTGCGGGCCA
>CAYOGX010001060.1:0-1070 GCA_964403235.1 uncultured Planctomycetales bacterium
ACGACGCCAGAAGACGACCTGCCGCCGAACGATGGCGTCGGCCAGCACGGGAACGAACGTCCGGTCGCCCGGACCATGGACCCAGCAGGGGTAGACCGTCGTCACCGGCAGGCGCCATCGTGCGTAGGCCCGCCAGGCGAGCCGCTCGGACGCGATCTTCGTGTCGGGGTACGGTTCGGACCATCGTCGCAGGTCGTCGCGCTCGGTGATGACGCGCCCCTCGCGCGGGCCGAAGACGTCATTCGTACTGATCCAACAGAAGCGCTCGACGCGCTGGTCGACGGCGGCCCGAAGCATGTTGACCATGCCGTCGACCTGGACGCGCTCGAACGACGCGCGCGGCGCCCAATCCGTCACGACACCGGCACAGTGAAAGATCCGGCTGACGCCGGCAACCGCGCTGGCCACGGACGCGTGGTCAGTGACGTCGCCGGCGACGACCTGCGCGCCCATCTCAGCCAGGGGCGGCGCGCCGGGGTCGTTCGGCAGACAGAGCGCGCGGACGCGGTGTCCGTCGGCCAACAGCCGCCGGACCAATCGGCCGCCGATGAAGCCCGTCCCCCCAGTCACGAGTAGCGTTTCGGCGTTATGCATGTCCGTGCGATGCCCTCGTCACCTTGGCGACCTTGCGGTCGAGAACCCAATGGACCAACGGCCGGGCCAGACCAAGGACGGGCGGCAGAAACTTGGTTCCCAGGCCCGGCAGGACGTGGAACCGCCGTCGGGCGATGCCCTTGACGATGGCGTCGGCGACCTGCTCGGCCGTCATCAGCTTGATCGAGCCGGAGATGGCCTTGGTCTCGAGCGGCTTGATCTGGTCCTCGTCGCGCAACTGGGGCGTATCCGTGTCCGGCGGGCAGACCACGGACACCGCGATGCCGTGGGGCCGCAGCTCGGCGCGGAGCGCCTCGCTGAGCCCCCATACCGCGAACTTGGTGGCCGCGTAGCCTGCGAAGCCGAACACGCCCATGAACCCCGCGACCGACGAGATGTTGACGATGTGTCCGCGGCCGCGTTCGATCATCGCGGGCACCGCCGACGTTGCATCGCTGGCATCGTCCGGGGGCGGC
>CAYOGX010001060.1:1080-2247 GCA_964403235.1 uncultured Planctomycetales bacterium
GCACCGCCTGTCTGATCGTGTGCAGCGTGCCGAAGTAGTTGATCCGCATCTGACGCTCGAAGACGTCGAGCGGCTGTTGCATGAAGTACCCGGGCACCGAAACGCCGGCCGAGTTGATCAAGATCTCGGGTTGGCGGGCGGCGTCTGCCATCGTCTCGAAGGCGAGGGCGACCTGATCGGCCTCGGCGACGTCGCACGTCACCGCCAGGCAGGGCAGGGCAGATGCGTGCTTGACCGCGTCGATGGTGGACGCGGCCGAGTCGAGCCGGTCGCGGTCTCGGGCCAGGAGGGTCACGTGCGCGCCGGCGGTGGCCAGCTTCTTCGCCGTCGCCAGACCGATCCCACTCGACCCGCCCGTGATCGCGACGTGCCGACCGGCAATGGATTCCGCGAACCGCCCCGCGTGGCTCGCCTGCGAACCGGAGGGCGGCGCCCATGCTCCCGTGTCGAGTCCGGCCCCCTCCGCCAGGGCAGCCTGCGCCTGACCGCCACCGGACGTCGCAAGACGATCGCCGTAAACGCGCCACGCCATCCGCACCAGCATCACTCCCACGATCACACAATACAGGTTGATGAACCCGTTAAGGACACCGTCGAACAGGCTGATCGTGTACCGCGCCTGTTGGACGTTGAACGCGGCGTCGACCAGGCCGAGAAACACCATCGCCCCACCAGCCGCGATCGAGTAGGCCGCCGCCGACGGCCGACCGCGTCGCATCGACCAGCCCCCCACCACCAACAGGGGCGTCAGCCACAACAGATCGGGCAGCGGAAACGACCGCTCGAAGGCCAGGTAGATCGGATCGTTTCCCGGCCGGCGGTTCTCGACCGTGAAGAACCAGATCCAGAACGCCACGATGCCGGCGGCGCTGAGCAACTGCAATCCGCCCAGCCATCGCATCGTCCGGGTCGAATCGGGACAGGCCCTTGAATCTGCGCACATGGCGGGACTCCGGATGGACGGACAGGACGGCAGGGCGCATCATTGCCGCCCCTGCCTCTCGTCGGGGATTACCCAAGAAGACCCCGCGCGTCAATGTGCTTGCCTCATTCGTCGCATTGGGCCCCTCTGCAATCGTCAAGGGTAAGTGGGCCGTCGGTCGATATGTAGCACAGTGCTCGCCGGGACGCGGGTGCTTCCGTAGTGGCTGCCGATGGTCGACAACG
>CAYOGX010001061.1:0-2246 GCA_964403235.1 uncultured Planctomycetales bacterium
TGGACAAGCCGCCGGTGGCACACACGTGCCGGCAACTCGCCGGTGGTACTCACGCCGACGTGTGTTTGAGGGGGATCACAATCGTAGCGATCGGTTGCGCGTTTCCTCGAGGAATGCCTTGCTGCGGGTCTCGCCGACGGCCATGACGTAGATGGCCCGCTTGTCACCGGCGACGACGCACTTGTGCTCGCAAATGCCGCACCCGGTGCAGTGGGTCAGGTCGACCTTGGGCAGGCCCAGTTCGGTCAGCAGGATCGCGATCGAGCCGGGCGCGGGCTTGGTGGTGAGCTTGCCGTCGATGGTGACGGTGTCGGCGGTGTTGGTCTTGATCGGGTGCGTCTCGAACGTCCCGTCGGGCTGGCGGAGGCGGAGGTGATAGCTCTGGTCCGTCTTGGGGGCCAACGCGCCGGGCTCCAACGCGCACGGGCCGGCCGAATCCGACTCGCCCTTCGGCCACTCGAGCAGCGTCACGCTGTCGTCGGTGGCTGAGGCCACTTGCTTCTTGCCGTCGCGGAGGACCTGCAGGGTTCGCTCGGTGTAGATGGCCTTGGGGCTGACCGGGCAGTTCTCCTCGCAGACCAGGCAGGGCATGTTCTTGGCCCACGGCAGGCACCGCCCGACGTCGAAATGCGCCGATCCCAGCCGAACCGGACCGGCCTCGGCGTACGCGCCCTGGCCGCGCTTCTGGTCGATCGTCAGGCGCTGGATCGCGCCGGTCGGGCAGACCTGCCCGCACGCGGTGCAGTCCGGCTCGCAGTAGCCGATGCGGTAGTTCAACACCGGCGTCCACAGGCCCTCCAGGCCGGACGCCATCCAATCGGGCTGTAGGACGTTCGACGGACAGACCCGAATGCACTGGCCGCACTTGATGCACCGCTTGAGGAACTCCAGCTCCTCGACCGCGCCCGGTGGTCGGATGACCGTTGATCGGAAATCCCGTGTGCTCCGCGCCCCCAGCCGCATCCAGGCGAAAGACCCGGCGCCCGCCACCGCAGCCACCATCGCCCCGCGCCGCGTCATGTCCGGGCTGACGACCTGATGCTCGCGCCGCGGCAGGAACCGGTAGCTGATCGCCTGACGGGGGCAGTCGTCCAGACAGTTGAAACAGACCATGCACTCGGCCATGCGGATCTCGGTGTCGGGGTCGCACGCGCCCTCGCAGTGGGCGCGGCACAGCCCGCAGTCGTCACACCGCTCACGGTCACGCTCGATTCGCCACAGGCTGAACCGGCTAAGCACGCCCAGCAACGCGCCCAGCGGGCACAACGTCCGACAGAAGAACCTCAAGATGTGCGGGTTCATTACCAGTAGCGTCAGGAAGATCAGCCCGATCACCCAACCCAACTGGTGATACCGCGGGTCACCGAACCACCCGATCGCCGGGGCGTTGTCGTTCAACGCCGGCAGCACCGCCACCGTCACCGATCGATGCACCATGCAGATCGGGTCGAGCAGGCCGATCTGCAACGTGCCGTCGTTGGGGTAGCCATACTTGGCGCTGCCGAGCACGACGGCTGCACCAATGCCCACAACGGCCAGCACCACGGTCACTGGCCCGCGGATCGCCGGCCGCCCCGCCACGCCCGCGATCACGCCCCCCAACACCACCGCAACCCCCGTCAGGACTGCCGCCGAGACGAACGTCATCGTCGACACCGACCCGACCAACGCCACGGCGAACGCGATCAGGACGTAGTACTTCAGCCGGTAGAGCGCCCGATACCGGTTGGCCTCCATCCGCGCCCGGGTCTTGCGCCAGTCGAACAGCCAGCCGCTGAAATGGTGCAGCGCCCCGAACGGACACACCCACCCACAAAACACCCGCCCCATCAGCAGCGTCGCGATCAGCACGACCAGCGACCAGATCAACCCGCGATAGACGGTGTGCGTGGTCACGGCCGTCGACAGGGCCACCAGCGGGTCGATCTCCAGGAACTTGCTGAGATGCTCCCGGACCAACGGCGCGTGGTCGACGGTCGTCAGCGTGCACCGGCAGATGAGCACCGCGAACAGAACGAAGAAGAACGTCTGACTGACAATCCTGACGGTGGTGATGCGTATGTCTGGCTACCCGTTCCTGAACGGTCGCTCGCCCTGGCATCGATTCGGGGCGGCGCGTCGGGCTACAGGATCTATGATTCCCGCCCTCGGGTCAATCGTGCTCGGGGCGTGCCGAGGACATCAGGCCCGGACCGTGGCCTCGCTCTTGGAAGTTGCGGTCCACATCGGTCTGGATCATACTCGCG
>CAYOGX010001062.1:0-2243 GCA_964403235.1 uncultured Planctomycetales bacterium
GACCACGATGGCTGCGGCGAAGGCGACGATGCGCGCCATCCTGCGCGAGCAGGGGCAATTCGAAAAGGCGCTGGCGGAGCTGGATCGGTGCCTGGGCCAACTGGGCTACCGCGGGATCAAGTTCCATCCCTGGCTCCAGGGGATCAGCTTGAGCACGCCGGTGATGGGTGAGATCTGCGAGATCGCTGCCGAGCACCGCGTGCCGATCGCGTTCCACGATGGCACACCGCCGTATTCGTTGCCGTCGCAGATGGCGCTTTTGGCCAAACGGCACCCGCGTACGCAGTTCGTCCTGGGCCACTTCGGCCTGTTCGAGCACTGGCGGGAGGCCATCGCCGCGATGGACTACGCCGAGAACCTGTGGGGATGTCTGTGCAGCCCGCATCCGGCCGCGATGCGCCAGCTCGTCCGACGATGCGATCGCGATCGGCTGGTGTGGGGCACGGACACCGGCTTCAGCTTCGCGGACATGATGGGCTATCGGCTGCGCCTGATGGACGTGCTCGATCTGGCCGACGGCGACCGCGAAACGATCTTCGAGAAGAACCCCGCCCGATTGCTCGGCCTGTAGACGTCCTTCATGAGGAGGATGGCCGTGCCACGTTTGATTAGTCCACGTCTGGTGTCCAGGTGATCCCGGCGCGCCAGTTCTTGGCGCCGAACTCGTAGGCGCCGATGTCGGGGGCCTTGCCTGTGAAGCCGTCGGTGATGCCAGAGATCTCGCGGCCGGCGTCGATCAGGGGGGATCCCTTTTGTGGGCGGAAGTCCCGGGCCTGGGGGTTGACGAGCCTGGGGGCCTTGCCCCGGTAATTGTGGCTGACGTTCTTGCCCTCGACCAACGGCGTGCCCTTCCAGTGGCCGGTGATGGTCAACGCGGCGTTGTTGATGGCCTGGCTGTTGGCGTTCTGTTGCTTCAGGAGGGGCCACTGCTTCCGCCAGGGCTTCTTGGGCTCGGGCCGCGTGTGGAGGCTGATGTAGTTGCCCGGCTTGTCCTTCTTGCCGATGTCCAGGACGGTGTTGTTGTAGACCCTGTTGTGATCGCCCTTGACGATGATGCCGTCGCGCCCGCAGTTCCACACGACGTTGTGGTGGACCGTCAGGCGGCGAGTCTGGTCGTCGCCGCGGATGCCCAGGCCCTTGCCGCGTTCGGTCCGACACCCGTGGACCCAGTTGTAGCGGATGACGCTGCCGGCGCACGTGGGCAGTTGCGTGTAGACCAGCGAGACGTCGAGGCAACACAGGCCGCCGTTGTAGACGTGGTTGTACTCGACGATGCACGGCTGGTTGCCGAAGCAGATGCCGGCGTTTCCGAAGTTGTACACGGTGTTGCGTCGTACGATGCTGCCGCCGGGCGCCTCGACGCGCTTCGGCGCGCGCACGCTGAGGGGCACGTGGCGCAACGAGCCGTACCAGCAGATGTCGCGGATCAAGGTCTCTTCGACCACGTTGTGCGTGCCTGACATCACCAGGCCGGACGTCGGACTGTACGCCAGGCTGCACCTGCGGACTGTGTTGTGCGACCCCGACATCCGCGTCTGATCGGTCCAGGGCTCCTTGGCCGCCGGGTCCCAGATCCGCCGGGCGTACGTCGGATAGCGCAGGTGGCAGTTCTCGACGACGCAGTGGTCGCAATTGTCGAACGCGAACGTCGTGGCGAAGAATCGAAAGCCCGAGATCTCGACGTGGTTGAGGCGCTGGGCCTCGAACGCGTAGTTGCGGGCCTTGACCTCGACACGGTGGGTCGCGGGGTCCTTGCCGTCGAGACACCACAGGTAGAGCGTGCGCGTCTTGGTGTCGAGGAACCACTCGCCCGGCGCGTCGAGCGCCTCCAGCTTTCCCGACAGGTAGTATCGATCGTTCTCCCAGGGCCTGGTCTTGTCGGCGTGGTGTGTGATCCCTTGCAGGTCGCGCGCGTATTCGAACGTCTTGTCCCCTGCGGCGTGCCGCTCGACCGTCCGGGTCCAGGTAAAGAACTGATGGGCGACGTTGAGCGTCGCGCGGGCGCCGGTCCAGTCGATGCCGGTTTCGGCCAGCTTGGGATCGACGATCTTCCCGTAGCGGCTGCCCTTGCCCGCACGGGCCCATTTCGAGCGGTCCCACAGCTCGTCGGGAAACCGCATGTTGGGCCAACGGGCCTCGACCATCATCTCGCCGTCGACGAAGAGTTGGCTGAACGCGCGGTTGACGTTCGTCTGGTAGATCTTGTTGCGGTAGGGTTTCCATGACGCGGCGACTGGCTCGGT
>CAYOGX010001063.1:0-2242 GCA_964403235.1 uncultured Planctomycetales bacterium
CGTCGAGACGATTGCGACCCATGCCGGCAACCTCCGAACCGCCGGCGTCGACGGGCTCATGCTGAGCTGGACGCTGGGCGGCTATCCGTCTGCGGGGTTTGAGGCCGTCCTGGAGATGGGTCGGGACCACAATCCAACCGTCGAAGACACGCTTGGCACCGTGGCGGGAAGGCGTTTCGGTCCGAAACTCGCGCCCGCCGTCGTCAAGGCGTGGCGGGCGTTCAGTCAGGCGTTCAAGGCGTTCCCGTTCCACATCGGCGTGCTCTACCGCAGCCCCGTGCACCTGGGGCCAGCCAACCTCCTGTGGCCGGAACCGACCGGCTACGACAGAAAGCTGACCATGGGTTTCGGCCACCCCTTGGACGACCTGGACACCTGGCGGGCCGTCTACCCGCCGGACGTCTTCATCGGCCAGCTCGAAAAGGTCGCTGACGGGTTTGATCAGACCATCGCGGCACTTTGCGCCGAGACCCGCGGCGTCGTTGCCGGCCGGGCCGAGAAGGCGGCGTTGGCCAGCGAGATCGGCGTGGCAGAGGCTTGTGCCGTCCACTACCGCAGCGTCGCCCATCAAGCCAGATTCGTCGCGGTCCGGAACCAACTGCGCCGCGCGGATACGTCAGACCAGGCCGCTCCCCTGCTGGACGTCCTGGAGACCACCCTGAAGAGCGAAGTGGCGTTGGCCGTCCGCCTGCATGCCATCCAATGCCGTGATTCGCGGATCGGGTTCGAGGCGGCGTGTCAGTACCTTTATGTCCCCATGGACCTCGGTGAGAAGGTCATCAATTGCCGATACCTGCTCTCGCACTGGCTCCCGTCGCAGCGGAAGCGCTTCGGGCGCTGACGCCCACGACGTGCGAGTCAATGCCCCACGGGTTCGCTCCCTGACGGTCGCGGTTGATGGGGGCATGTCCTACATGTGTTCGGTGACGGCTTGGCCAAATTCGCTGCACTTGACGCGGGTGGCCTGTTGGCCTTCGGCCTCGAGGAGGCGGTGGAAGTCGTACGTGACCGTGCGTGCGGCGATCGCGCCGCTCATGCCCTTGATGATCAGATCGGCGGCCTCGTCCCAACCCAGGTAACGGAGCATCATCTCGCCGCTGAGGATGACCGAGCCGGGGTTGACCTGGTCCTTGTTGGCGTACTTGGGGGCGGTGCCGTGGGTGGCTTCGAAGATCGCGTGCCCCGTGGTGAAGTTGATGTTGCCGCCGGGCGCGATGCCGATGCCGCCGACCTGGGCGGCCAGGGCGTCGGAAATGTAATCGCCGTTGAGGTTCAAGGTGGCGATCACGTCGAACTCGTCGGGCCGGGTCAGGATCTGCTGGAGGAAGACGTCTGCGATCGCGTCCTTGACCAGCAGTTTGTCTCGCCACTGTCCCTGGCCGTGCGTGGGCCACAGCGATTCGATCGTGTCTCGGACCTCGTCGACGATCTTGCGGCGGGCCTGCGGGTTGAGCAGATCGAAGCCCGGTTCGATCCGCCGCGCGTTGTCCTCGTGGGCGATGTCGGGGTCGTCTTCGCAGTTGGCGAGGATCCAGCCCTCGCGCTGGGTGACGCACTGATCGCGGTAGGTCGTCTTGGCCAGCTCGTAACCCCAGTCGCGGAACGCGCCCTCGGTGAACTTCATGATATTGCCCTTGTGCACGAGGGTGACGCTCTTTCGCCCGCAGCGGAGGGCGTGGTCGATGGCGGCAGCGACCAGACGCCTGCTGCCCTTACGGCTGACGGGCTTGACGCCGATGCCGCTGGACTTGGGGAACCGGATCTTGGTCACGCCCATCTTTTTGCGGAGCCACTTGATGACCTTACCGGCCTCGACGGAGCGGGCGGGCCACTCGATGCCGGCGTAGATGTCTTCGGTGTTCTCGCGGAACACGACCATATCGACGCGCTCGGGGTGGCGGACCGGGCTGGGTACGCCTTCGAAATAGCGCACCGGGCGCAGGCAGACGTACAGGTCCAGCGTCTGCCGCAGCGTGACGTTCAGGCTGCGGATGCCGCCACCGACGGGGGTGGTCAGCGGGCCCTTGATGCCCACGCGGAACTGCTCAAAGGCCGCGACCGTCTCGTCCGGCAGCCACTCGCCGCGGGCGCGGAATGCCTTCTCGCCCGCCAGGACCTCCATCCAGGCGATCCGTCGTTGCCCGCCGTAGGCCTTGGCGACGGCCGCGTCGAACACCGGTTGACTGGCCCGCCAGATGTCCGGACCGGTCCCGTCGCCCTCGACGAACGGGACGATCGGCCG
>CAYOGX010001064.1:0-2242 GCA_964403235.1 uncultured Planctomycetales bacterium
CGACCACGGCCGTCATCGGCGTCGAACACGGCAACGAAGCGTTCCGCAGGACCATTTTGAAGCGGCCGATGACGAACCGGCAGATCGTCGAGACGTTCGATCTGTGTCACGAGCTCGGCCTGGAGACCTACGGCCAGGCGATCGTGGGGTTCCCCCATGAGAACAAGAAGCTGTTCCGCGATACCGCTAGACTGTGCCGGCGGGTCTCGGTGAAGAACCCGATATCGATCTTCGAGCCGTATCCCGGCACGGAGCTGGGCCAGGTCTGCGAGCAGAACGGCTGGCTGCCGCCCAAGACGCGCTACCGCGAGCGAAGAGAGGCGGTCATCAGCTTCCCGGGCTTCAGTAAGGAACAGATCCAGTTGTGTGCGGACGTGTTCCCGATCCTGACGCAGGTCAAGTGGATTCCGTTGGGCATTCCGTTGTCGTGGACGTTGCGGACGTGGCGTCTGGTCAACCTGTGCAAGTACATCGTCAAGCGGCTGTGGCAGGCCGTCCGCCGCCGGGGCCCGTCAGGGTCCGGCGGATGAGCCCGGCCGCGTCTTCGGTCGGGCCGAGGCCGGCCGTGAGCGCGACGCCGGACCTCGCACCTCGAACAGAGATACCCCCGCCTTGATGAACCGCCCCTCTTCGATCAGGCGGAACCGCTCGCCATCACCAAAGAAACGGAGGAACGCCTCGCTGGGCATGCGGTGGGCGTAGATGTACCAGACGTATCGCGGGCGACGCTGTTCGAGGAACGATCGGATCGCCGGCAGATCCGGCTCGTACCCGCCCATCACCGACACCCGCGTGCGTGAGCCGAACTTCACGAAGTAGTAGTCGATCAACTCCGGGAACCACGCCAGGCCGACGACGGGCGCGTCGGGATGGTCGCGTTCGCGGTCGACGATGAACCTGACGGCCTCGCGGAACTGCGTCTTGTGCGGCGGCGTGTAGTAGCGGCTGACGAAGACGAGTTGAGCCAGGAACACGCCTACCACGACGCCCGCGACCGCCCCCCGCCACCGGCGCCTGACCGGCGTGACCGCGATCGCACGGGCCAACAGCAGGTAGACCGGTGGCAGACAGATCAGCAAGTTCCGGTTCGTCCAGATCGGGTCGGACACGACCGACTTGACGAAGATCACGACGACGGGCACGACCGCCCACACCACGAGCATGATCTCCGTTCGGGTGATCCCCTTGGTGGCCGCTCGGTAGGCGAGGCCCCCGTAGAATACGACGGCGATCGCCATCAGCAGATTCGACTGGTTGAACAGGTAGCTGAACAACCTGCCGACGTGGCGAAGCCCCGGCGGCTTGAGGAACGATTCGTAGGCGCCGATGTCTCGGAGGAACTCCGGCAGCCACGGCAGATACAGGACCAAGACCGCCAGGTGCATCAGGGAGCATACGATCAGCGTTCGCCGATCGCGCAGGCACGCCAAGAACATCGCCGCCCCCGCCAGCCCGACGAAGACCATCCCGAACGGGTGCAGATAAAGCGCCACGGCCGCACAAAGCGCGTAACCCACGGCCGGCCACGTCCGCCGGTCCCGAACCACGCCGGTCCAGCAGTACGCCGCCAGCATCACAAACAGGATCAGGAAGGCATACGCCCGGACCTCCTGGCTGAAATAGACGGGCGTCCTGGCGACGGCGACCAGGCCCGCCGCGATCAGCCCCTCCTCGTGACCGAACAGCTTCCATCCCAGCAGGAAGATGACCGGAATCCACAGCGTCCCCGCCAGCGCGGACGGCAGGCGCAGCATCGCCTCGGAATCACCGAAGGCCCGTATCCACCCATACAGCAGAATCAGGTATCCCGGCGGATACGCATCGGGCCGGATCCCCTTGGCCATCACCTCGCCGAACGTCTCGAAATGGACCTGATACCAGCTATACAGCTCGTCGTTGTACAGCGACTCGCCCGACAGCCCGTACAGCCTCAAGCCCAGACCCAGGCCGGTGAGCAGGACCAGAATGACCCAGTGCATACGTCTCATTGAGACTCCCGCCGCCGACACCACCCCCATCGGCTCGCGCCGCGCCAGTTCGCCAGACCGAATCGCGCCCAGCATCAAAACACCCGCACCTCAACAGATCAAGCACACTGTCCCAACGTTCCGCGTGCATGTTGCCACAACTGTCTGGAACCAATATCCTCACGCGACGAAGGGAGTCCAACGATGACCGTCAACATAGGAATCGTCGGCGCGGGATGGGCCGGTCAACAACACGCAAAGACACTCGCGTCGCT
>CAYOGX010001065.1:0-2239 GCA_964403235.1 uncultured Planctomycetales bacterium
CGGGTGGGCCCCTCCTAGCGCCGCTTCCCAGGCCAATCCGGCCTCGGGTTCCCCGCAAAAAAAACCGTGCATTTGGCCTGGACCGTAGGTATACTCCTGGTGTTTGGCGCGGTGTCAACGTCGTGGGGGGTTTCCAGTCGGAACGTTATGTTTGGGTGGTTGGGCAATCACGTCCTGATGCGATTCGCGTTGGTGCATGCCAAGCGGGCGTTCGCCGCGTTCGTTCGGGCGACCCAGCACGCCAATCGAGTCCAGGAGCGCGTGCTGCTGGCCAAGATCCGGCGCAACGCCGACAGCGACTACGGCCGGCGGCATCGGTTTGGCGAGATCCGCGGGTACGAGGACTTCATCCGAAACGTCCCCGTTCAGTCCTACGAGGACCACCGTCCCTACATCGATCGCGTCAAGGCCGGCGACGTGGGGGCGCTGTTCGGGCCCCGCGAGAAGATCCTGATGTTCAGCCTGACCAGCGGCACGACGGCCAATCCCAAGCACATCCCCGTCACCGTCCCGTTCTACAAGGAATATCAACGGGGATGGAACGTCTGGGGAGTCAAGGCCCTGCTCGACCATCGCGAGGCGATCCTTCGAAAGATCCTGCAGGTGACCAGCCCCAAGGACGACGAGACCACCGAGGGGGGCTACCCGGCCGGGGCAATCACCGGGCTGTTGGCCGAGATGCAGATGCGGATCATCCGGCGGTTCTACCCCGCGCCGTTGTGCGTGGCCTATATCCGCGACCACGAGGCGAGGTACTACACGCTCGTTCGGTTGGGCGTGCCCTGTGATACGTCGTGGATCGTGACGGCCAGTCCGGCCACGGTGCTGCGGCTGGCCCGCACGGCGGACGAGCATCGGGAGGCCTTGATCCGAGACATCCACGACGGCGGGCTCAGGCCCGACATCGACGTCCCCGAAGCTATCCGCCGCGAGCTGGCCCCGCGCATGAAGCCCGATCCCAAGCGGGCCGCGGAGCTCGAGCAGATCGTCGAACGGCACGGCCGGCTGCTGCCCAAGCACTACTGGGACCTCAGTTTCCTGGCCAACTGGATGGGCGGCACGATGGGTCTGTACCTCCAAGACTACCCCGCCTACTTCGGCGACGTGCCGGTCCGGGACATCGGGTTGCTGTCGAGCGAGGGCCGGATGTGTATCCCCCTGGAGGACGGCACACCCGCCGGCGTCTTGGAGGTCACCAGCCAGTTCTTCGAGTTCATCCCGGCCGACGAGTACGAGTCGCCTTCGCCCACCGTCCTGCGGTCGTTCGAGCTGGTGGAGGGCGAGGAGTACTTCCTGATCGTCACGACGTCATCGGGCCTGTATCGCTACGACATGGGTGACCGCGTGCGGATGGTCGGGTGGTACCACCAGGCCCCCGTCATCGAGTTCCTGTGCAAGGGCAGCCACATCAGCAGCATCACCGGCGAGAAACTGACCGAGCGCCAGGTGGTCAGCGCGGTCGACGCGGTCAATTCGACCGGTCGCTGGCGGATCGACAACTTCGTGATGGCCCCGCGCTGGGCCGATCCACCGTACTACGTTTTCCACGTCGAGCGATCGGCCGGCAGGGACGCAACCGCCTTGTCTGGCGCGGTCGAGGCCCAGCTGCGGCGGGCCAACATCGAATACGACAGCAAACGAAAGACCGACCGGCTTGCACCCCTAGCCGTCAACCTCGTGCCAGACGACTACCTGGCCATGCTCGACCACCGGAAGCGATCCACCACCTCCGGTCGTGGTGAGCAGTACAAGCACGTCTTCCTTTACACCATCCCGGGCTCCGACGACGGATTCCCCACCGCCGACGATGCCTGACCCACTAACAACAGGGATCGCCCCTGTCGCCCTGCCTGAGCCGCTACTCGACCGTCACGCTCTTGGCGAGGTTGCGGGGCTTGTCGACGTTGCAGCCTCGTAGCACGGCGGCGTGGTAGGCGAGCAGTTGCAAAGGGATGACCGTCAGCATGGGTTGCAGCGGCTCGGGGCAGTCTGGGATGTAGAGGGTGTGCTCGGCGAGCCTTTCGATGTCGGTGTCGCCCTCGGTGGCGACGGCGAGGATCCGGCCGCCTCGGCTGCGGACCTCCTCGATGTTGCCGAGGATCTTGTGGTACTGCGTGCCCCGGGTGGCGATGAAGACGACGGGCATGTCCTCGTTGATCAGGGCGATGGGGCCGTGCTTCATCTCGGCGGCGGGCAGGCCCTCGGCGTGGATGTAGCTGATCTCCTTGAGCTTGAGGGC
>CAYOGX010001066.1:0-2233 GCA_964403235.1 uncultured Planctomycetales bacterium
GTCGCGGTCCGATCCGCAGCTCCAGCTTCTCGCAGGCAATCAGGCTGTCGCCGCCCAGCCCCAACGTCCGCATGTCCAGGGCCTTGACGTGCGTCTTGAACCCGCCCACCGATGCGCCGTCGTCGCAGGTCCGCACCACGCCGTTTGTGATCATGGCGGTGTCGGTCGTCGTGCCGCCCATGTCGACGACGACGGCGTCGGTCGACCGGGCCAGGTAACTCGCGCCGGCCACGCTGGCGGCCGGGCCCGACAGTATCGTCTCGATCGGACGTCGGCGCGCCGCGCGCACGCTCTCCAACGACCCGTCGCTCTTGACCACCATCACCGGCGCGTCGATGCCGCGCCGCCGAAGCGAGATCTCCGCCTCATCGAGCAGCGCCTCCAGACACGGGATGATGCGGGCGTTCAGCGCCGCCGTCACCGCGCGGGTCCGGTAGCTCAAGCCCTCGGAGACGTCGTGCCCGCACGTCACGCTCAGGTTTGTTTCGTCCTGGAGGATCGCCTTAACCTCGAGCTCGTGCGAGGGGTTGTTGTGGCTGGCGTAGCCCGTCACCGCGAACGCCCCCACCCGCTCTCGATCGACCATGTCGCGAGCGACCCGCCGCACCTGGTCGGGGTTGACGGGGGCCATCACGGTCCCGTCGATCTCCAACTTGCCCTCGAGGACCGCGAGCGGCCGATGGGTGAAGTGCCACGGATAGTAGCGCCCGTACGGCGGCATGATCAGCAGGCCCACCTTCTGCCCGCGCCCCTCGACGATGGCGTTGGTGGCCAGCGTGGTCGACAGCGCGACCAGATCCACCCGGGCCAGCCGACTCGCGTCGAGTTGGTCGAGCGCGTTTCCGATTCCGATGGTGAAGTCCATCTTCGTGGTCAGCGCCTTGGCCTTTTGGACGACCTGGTCGCGGCCGGAGTCGTACATGACCACGTCCGTATACGTGCCGCCCGCGTCGATGCCGAGCCCGAGCCGGACCGACCGCTCGCCTTCGCGCAGGGTCGTCTGGCCGCCGTCGTCGAAGACGAGCGTGTACGTTCGGTCGGTGCGGGCGCTCTCGGTCTCCCAGACGGGGACGGCCTTGAGGCCCTTGTTGACCGGGTCGTAGGTGGTGACGTGATGCGGCGGGACCAGGAGGACCTCGTCCGTGGACTGCCGCACCCGCAGCAGCTTGGTCAGCAGCTCGCCCGTGCCGGGCAGCTCCTCGTACCGCCAGCCGAACTCGTCGGCCATCGCCCGGGCGATGTCGGCATATTTTCGCCGGCCCGCGGACGCGCCGGTGTCGATAAAGGCCGCCCGCTGGTAATTGCGCTGCCAACTGTTGAGGAAGTACCGGATGGCCTCGGCGTTCTCGCGGCCATGCCTCTCGAGAAGCTTCTCGAAGTCGAGGTCCGTCGGGCCGAGCACCCCCGCTCCGTCCTGGTCGCTTTGCTGCGCGGATTCGCGCATGGACTGCGGCTCGGTCTTTCCTTCAACCCACCCGGCCGAGATGTAGTAGGTCCCCGGGTACTTGGCGAACTGTTCCCTGTACGCGGCGTCCGAGCCCAGGAACAACGCGATGCAGTCGTGCACGCGCGGGATCGCCAACGGGACGTTCCGGGCGTGGATGCCCACCGTGCCCAGGCCGCACACGCCGTAGCCGATCGCGATGATGTCGCCCCGCCGCGCGGACGACGCCTCGTCGATTGCTTCCTGTAGCCGTCTGCGCAGCTCATTCGGCGTGCGGTGCAGTCCCTCAGGCAGGAACTGCATCGAGACGTCAACGCCGAGCCGTTTCGCGACGGCCTCCAGGTCGACCGCCAACACGCCGCAGCCAATAACGTGCAAGCGGTTTACCATCCCCGCGGCGCGGTTCTCGCCACCGTGTTGATCCGACGGTTCCATCATGGACAGGTCGGCCCGCCAACCCTAAGGACCGAAGAGCGACGTCGCCCCCGTAGGCCCACGTACCACTCCAATGATAGTGCCTCGATCAACGTGGCTCAACGCCGGCAACGCCCACGCACGCATAGACCCGCAAACGGCCCGGTCGCCCCAGGTGATTGCCCATTCAAGGCGAGCTGGTCCATTTTGACCGTGCGGGTGGGCTCGCGTCTTGATACGCTAGGCGGACCTGATCGAGGAAACGGATCCATGGGCCAGCCGAACCGCGGCGGAATTGGCGGAACGGGCGCGGCTGCTGTCGCCTGCCTTCTGGGCGCGGTCTTGCACGCCGGCCCTGGGCAGGGGAAGACCGTC
>CAYOGX010001067.1:0-2233 GCA_964403235.1 uncultured Planctomycetales bacterium
AGCAGCCCCCTCGTGCGATGTGGTACCGCTTTGCCGCACCGCCTGGGCTCGAGGCCATGAGAATCGTCGCTCACGGTCAGCCGCGCGTCTGGGTGGGCGGGCGGGAACTGTCGGTTCGCGTCGTAGGGGATGCCGACTCGCCGGCAAAGACGCATGAGGGCGCAAGCGTGTATCGTGCCTCTGCCGACCGGCCGTTCTCGGTCAAGACAACGGCTGCGATTCGTCTCGTCCCGCGCGTGGGCTTCTATGCGGGCGCTGCGATGCCCGAGCCCGTCCGGTTCGAATGCGGTACCGGGCAGGCGCCGTTGGGCGATTGGTCCGGTCTCGGGCTGTCCAACTATTCCGGCGCGGTTCGATACGCAAAGGCCGTTGCCCTGCCCGACAAACACGTCGCCAAACAAGTCTTGCTGAGCTTGGGAGACGTGGCGGCGGCCGCGCGGATCCTGGTCAACGGGCAGGAGGCGGGCACGTGTCTTGGTCGGCCCTGGCAGATCGACATATCCCGCTTCGTCCGGGCGGGCGGGAACCGTATCGAGATCGTCGTGGCCAATACCCTGGCGAGCCACTACAGCGTGGGTATGCCGTGCGGAAAGAGATACGTTCGGCCAGGGCAGACGCGCGCCGGGTTGTTCGGGCCCGTGACTATCCAGATCCGATCGAAGCCTTCGTTATGAGGTCGACCGCCTCGCTTCCATGATCTAGGATGGCACCTGCGCACCTGCGTGGCAACACTTGGAGGCAGGAGGATTCCGCAATGCAATTCCGTCCGTATCCAACGGCGTCTGTCCGTTCTTGAGGAGCAGCTTCAAGGTATCCGGGTGGCAGAAGAAGACGGCGACCAGAAAGGCAGTGGAACCGTCGTTGTTCTTGGCCTCCAATTCGGCCCCGTGCTTCACCAGCAGTCCCGCTGCTTTGGTCTGGCCGAAGAGGGGCGCTACGATCAACGGCGTGCTCCCACCGCCCGGCTCGTTGGCATTCAGGTTCGTGCCGGCCGACGCGTGCCCCTGGATGGCTTTGGTGTTGCCCTGCGCCGCGGCGGTCCAAATATCGATGCCAGGTGGGCGAGTCTCCGAACGGTTGGCGGCGTGGACAAAGCAGGTAGTACGGATTCCACCCGCGCCTCCGCACCATCGTATTGATCCTTTCGGCCACCGGTCGAACCAGGTATCCTCATTTTGGCTTTCGCTTGGTGGCGCGACGGGGTCTTGTTAACTCGGCGAGAACTACCTGGGGATTGAGGAGACGTATGAAAACGAAACGCCGTAGCCAAGGCAGTGCCCTTGGAACCTTGTGCTGCTGGGCTCTCGCAACGCTGGTCGTCGCGAGCTGCTCGCGCCATCGCAAAGCGCCATCCCCCGACCGGTCGGTCCCCGTCCAGGTGGGCGAGTGGCAACCGCTTTTCAACGGCGAGAACCTGGATGGTTGGCTAAAGCACCGATGGCGGGACAGGCCCAAATGGCGGGTCAAGAACGGCGTGCTGCGTTCGGAGGGCGGCAAGGGCTACCTACGAACCGAGCGGACGTTCAAGGACTTCGAGCTCGTCCTTGAAGCCCGCGTCTGGGACGAGAAAGACGGGCATGGCAACAGCGGCGTCTGCTTCCGCTGTCAGCCGCATATCTATCGGAGAAAGGAATACCCCCCCAGATACGAGGTCCAGATCGATCATCACGACCGCAACAACCCGACAGGCTCGATCTACGGCCGCCATCGCGCAAAGCCGACCGACATCAAAGACGGCGAGTGGTTCGAGCTGCGGCTCCGCGCCAGGGGCCCACACGTCAAGGTCTGGATCAACGGCCAGCTCGTCGTCGACGCCCACGACGCGGCGTATGCCGAGGGCTACCTCTTTCTTCAGCAACACCACCGCACAGCGGTGTGCGAGTTCCGGCACATCCGCATTCGCGAGCTGTGACGGCGAGTCGAGGCACTCCCCTCGGCTATCGACCGCCTGAGCGGTCGTTCAGACTTGAGTCAGTGCCTTCGAGGCGACGGTTGAGAACCCCAATGGTTCTGATAGGGTGCCGGTTCGTCGCGCGCTTCGAGAGGAGAACTCATGAAGACGAGGACCTTCGCGATCCTCACATCCGTCTTGGTCTTGTGGCAGATGGAGAAGATCCAGGGATACTCCCTGGTAATCGGAGACGTGTAGTCACTGACATAAATGTCGTGACGGGAGCATTCACGTATTCACCGTCAACGTTTCGGCCGAGAACATCCATCGGGTCTTCTGCCG
>CAYOGX010001068.1:0-2222 GCA_964403235.1 uncultured Planctomycetales bacterium
CGACGGGCAGGCCGTCTCGCACGCGCGGCAGTCCAGGCACAATGACAGATGCCGCAGGACCGGCTCGGTGGGCTCGACCCGACCCTCGATCAGCGCCCGCATCAGATGCAGCCGGCCGCGGGGCGAATCGTTCTCGTCGCCGATCTGCCCGTACGTCGGGCACTGGCCCAGACAGAAGCCGCAGTGCACGCAGTCGAACAGCCGGTCGTATAGCCGTTGGTCCAGTCGAACCGCCATCACATCACGTCCACAAACCGACCCGGGGCGAACGTGCCCTGCGGGTCGAACGTCTGCTTGATTCGTCGCATCACGGGCAGGTCGCCCCGCGGCGGCTGCCAGATGTCGACGTCGGTATCGGGCGGCAGCGTCGTCCAGGTGATCTGCCCACCGCCGTCAGCGGCCGCGGCGGCCAGGTCCTCGGCCGCGTCGATCGTTCCCGCGTCGTCCGATCGACCGTACACGATGCCGTTCGCCGCGTGCGACAGCAACCGGAACCCGCGCTGGTCCGCCCAGGCCACAAACGCCGCCACCTGGGAGCTGGTCATGGTGGCCTTGAACGCAACGCCCGCCGGACGACCGGGCCATTCGCGCAGCGATTCGTATACGGCGGACGTCGCCTCCTCGTCGAGCGCGCGGACCGGCACGGACAGCGCATCGGCCAGGTGCGCGCACTGCCACGCGACGGCCTCGCGGCAGTCTTCGTACCCGACGATGAGCGACCATCCCTCGACGTCAGCGGCCTCGCCGGCCATGCCATCGCAGGACGGGCCGATCAATTCCATCATCACCGGCCGGGTCCGACCGGCCAGAATAGACGCCATGCACGCCTCGGCGCGCTCGCCATCGCCGCACTCGACGACGGCCAGCCGGAATGCCTCCGCCAATGGCTGCAACCGGAACGCCATCTCGACCATCACGCCCAACGAGCCGAACGCGCCGATGTGCAGCCGGTGCATGTCGTAACCGGCCACGTTCTTGACCACCCGCCCGCCGCTCCGCGTCGGCGTCCCGTCGGCGCCGATTACCTCCATGCCGACGACCAGGTCGCGCATCGTGCCATACCGATGTCGCAGCGGCCCGCTGTCGTTGGCGGCGCAGATCCCGCCGACGGTCGCCCGGTCGGCGTTCGGCGGGTCGATCGACAAGCGCTGCCGGTGTTCGGAGAGCATGGCGTTCAGAGGGTCCAGCACCATGCCGGCCTCGACGGTGACCGTCAGATCGCGGGGCTCGTGCTCGATCACCCTCTTGAGCCGCTCGGTGGAGACCGACATCACCATGCCGGTGGGCGCGGGAGACCAGCCGAGCTTCGTGCCGCCGCCGACGGCCACCAGCCCGATGCGTGACTCGGCCGCGATGCGGACCGCCTCGGCGGTCTGTTTGCGATCTTCCGGCACGACGGCCACGAACGGCGTGAACCCGTCCGTGCCGTACGCCCGGGCCGTCTCGTCCGTCAGCACGCGATCCGGCCCGATCGCCCGCTCCAGACGTTTGATGATGGCGTCGTCGTCGATCATGCCTGTTCGTGCCGTTTGCCTTGCGCTGTTGTCCCCATCTGACTGAAGACCGCCGGCAGGCCCTCGCCGCCGAAGACCTTCGCCGGATTGGCCCGTTCGCGCGGATCGAACACTTCCCTCAGCCGTCGCATCGCGGTCAGATCGTCCTGGCTGTACATCATCGCCAACTGATGCGTCTTCTCCAGACCGATGCCGTGTTCGCCCGTGGGGCTGCCGCCGAGTTCCATCGCTCGGGCCAGGATCTTCGCGCTGGCCTGGAGGACGCGTTCGGTCTGCGCAGGATCGCGCTCGTCGTACAGCGCGATCGGATGCAGATTCCCGTCGCCGGCGTGGAAGACGTTGGCGATCCGCACGTCGTGCTCCCGTGCGACCTGGGCGACGTAGGCCAACATCTCCGGCAGCCGCGTCCGCGGCACGACGCCGTCCTGTGTGATGTAGCTTGGGCTCAGCCGCCCGATCGCGCCGAACGCCCGCTTACGGCACATCCACAGCTCCAGTCGCTCCTGTTCCGTGGCGGCGCGTTTGACCCGGACGGCCCGATGGCGTTGGCACATCTCGACGACGCGGTCGGCCTGGCGGTCCAGACCGGCCTCGAGCCCTTCCAGCTCGACGATGAGCACGGCCTCGGCGTCACGCGGCAGCCCGAAATGATACGCGTCCTCGACCGCACGCGTGATTAGCTGGTCCATGAACTCCAACGCCACCGGC
>CAYOGX010001069.1:0-2220 GCA_964403235.1 uncultured Planctomycetales bacterium
AGCCGTCCCGCCGCGGTTTCCGGCCGCGTCGACGGTGAGGCGGGCCAGCAGCGGTCGCAGTGTGTCGCGCCCCGTACCTCTATTGCTCGCCGCCGTGGGCGCCGTTAGCATAACGGCGGCTCGGCCGTGCGAGATGCCAGGATGACCCATTGGGCTTGAGCAGCGCGGATAGCGCGGATCCCTTCCGAACCGCGGGCCCCGACGGACGTACGAACCTTGTCGGCGGCGAGGTAACTGCCGACGGACCACTCGATCATCCATGCGTCAGAGCACTCGACTCATCCTCAACGCCTCGGTCAACGTCGTCAGCGGCCTAGTCAACATGGCCGTCCGGCTCGTCGTCGTACCGCTCACCATCTACTACATCGGCAAGGAGGCGTACGGGGTCTACGCCCTGGTCGCGGGCCTGACGCTCTACACGCCGTATCTCCGGATGGGCATGGCCTCGGCGGTCGGGCGTTACGCCGCCACCCACCTGGCCCGCGGCGAATACGACGAGCTGAACGCCGTCGTGAATACGGGCGTCGCGTATTACCGGGTCATGGCCCTGCTGTTCGTGGCCGTGGCAGTGTGCATCGCGCTGTGGGGCATCGAATGGTTCATCCACAATCCCGACTTGCACCGGGTCGCCTGCTGGTGCGTCGTGATCTTCGGGCTCGTCGAAGGCATGGCGATGTTTCTGGGCCCGGTGGGCGGGGCGCTCTGGGCGATTGAGCGCTTTGACCTGTTCAGCCTCCCGGTGACGGTGTTTCGACTGGTGCGGCTGGCGGCGTTGGCGGCGATCCTGCCGTTCTGTGACGACATCAAGACCGGCCTGGTGGCGGTGACCACGGTGATGGTCTTGACCAACTTCCTGCCGGCATTGGCCCGCAGGCTCTTCGTCGCTCGGTACACGCCGAACCTGAGGTTCGACATGCGGCTGGCCCGGGCCAAGCTTGTCTGGCCCCTGCTCAGCTTCGGTGTGGGCACGATCACCTGGAACTGGGCGCAGATGCTGTTGAACTACCTCCCGCTGCTCCTGATCGGCTACTACCTGACGACCGAACACGTGGCCGAGTATGAGGTGCCCGCCAGCGTCCTGCTCCTGGTCAACATGCTGATCAAGGGCATCCTGATGGTGATGCTGCCGACCGCCAGCAAGCTGACCGCGACGGATCGGGGCCAGGAGCTGCAAACGCTCTTCCTGCGGAGTAGCAAGTACGGCGCGGGCGCGTCGATGGTCGCCTGCGCGGGCATCGGTGTCCTGGCGCCGGTGCTGCTGTACGTCTGGGTGGGCGAGACGTTCCTCCACGTGGCCGTCGTGTTGACCGTCTTGGCCGTCGGACACGCCCTGTTCTTCGTGCAGCACGGTTCGTTCTACGTCTTGGTGGGCATGGCCCGGCAGCGCGTGCCGGCCATCATGACGGTCGTGGCGGTGGCCCTGATGGGGCTCGCCCAGGCCGTCGTTCTGGCCCGTACCGACTGGGGCCTGCCCGGCGTGGCAGGCGTCACGGCTGCAACGCTCGTGTTGGCATGGGGCCTGGCCGTCCCGATCTATACCTGCCGTCAGGTGGGCGTGAAGGTGCGGCGCTACTATGCGGTGGTTCTGATCCGTCCGGTGCTGGCGTGCCTGCCCGTCTCGGCGGTTTGGCTGGGGCTGAGGTACGCCGTTCCGCTGAGCCAGGGTTGGATGACGTTGGTCGCGGCCTTGTCGAGCGGGGCCGTGCTGGCCGGGCTGAGTTGGTGGTTCGTGCTGTTCGACGACTGGGACCGCCGCCTGGCGCGCGAGAAGGTGGGCGCCCTGCGCGACAGGCTCCGATCCATTCGAACGGGTCACCCCGCCGTCGGTGAGGTGAGCGTCGGCGGCGAACCGCCCGAGGACGATACGGCGTTGTAGTCGCCGGCCTCGGCCCCGGGCGCAAACCCCGCTCTGCTATCACCCGCGGCCGAGGAAGCGCATGGCTGAACCGCCCATCAGGTCCGACACCTCGTTGCGAATCTGCTCTTCGCTCAACCGGTAGCCGGCCTCGGCCAGGGCCGCGTACTTGTCCGTCAGCACGCGGGTCAGCATGACCCCCGCGTCGTGCCACTTGTAGATGAGCTGCTCGAGCACCCGCGCGTCGGAGTGCTGCGGCGTGAAGCTGTGGCCCAACAGCTCGATCCGCATGCGCGTGATCTCCTCGGTCAGGCTCGGCACGTTCACGAACCACCAGCAGCCGAACACGTGCAGGTTGTGGAACT
>CAYOGX010001070.1:0-2219 GCA_964403235.1 uncultured Planctomycetales bacterium
GGAGCGCGTCGTGTTCGACCGGCACGTTGCCCAGCCTGCCCAGCTCGATGGCGGCCGCGCCGCTGGCGAGATAGGCCGCTTGGGTTACGCTGCCCCCCGCAGCCAATCCCAGCGTGATGGTGGCCAGCAGGGCGTCCCCGCATCCCAGCCGGTCGGTGGTCTGATGGGCCAGGGTCGGCAGGTGTTCGCTCCGAAGACGCGCCGACCACTCCGGCGAATTCATGTCCTGGCTCTGCCGGTCGAACATTACCAGCCCGTTCTTGCCCAGCGTCACACACAGATGCCGCGCCTGTGTCTTCTGCATCACGTTGTAGGCCACCTGGGCCAGACCGCTGTCGAAATCGTGCACCGACGCACGCAGCTCCCGTTCGGTGGGACACAGCAGGTCCACCTGCCCCATCGCCACCAGATCCGCGCGACGGCCGCTCACGTCCCCGGTGATCACCCCCTCGCTACGACGCAGCTCCGGCAGCACCGCCGCGATCAGGGCCGGGCTGATCATCCCACAGCCAAAATCACACAGGATGACCGCGTCGGCACGCGTGCCGTGCTCGACGATCGCCTCCGACGCCCGACGAAGCGAGACCGAGTCCAACGGCTCGACGCTGCTCTGCTCGACCTTGAACAGCTTGTTCGTCTCGACCAGGTAGCGGGTCTTCTTGACCAGGCCCTGCCTGCTGTCGAACAGGACGCTGTCGATGTCTTCCTCCACGAGTTCCTGCCGGACGCGCTCGCTGTCCTCGTCCTTCCCGATGGCGCTGACCAGCAACGGCACGCCGCCCAGGGCCGCGACGTGGTGAGCCACAACCGCCGCCCCGCCCAGGTACCGCTGCTCGTCCAGCTTCGCCAGCGACATCATCGGCGACTCGCTGGCCACGTCCACCGCGTCGCACAACACGTAGTGGTCCAGCACGATATCGCCCACGATCACCACGCGCTGGCCGGCCATGCCAGCGAGGAGCTTTTCGGTGGTGGTCGCGTCGAGCCCGTGCCGTCGGCAAAACAGACGCAGCCGGTGCCACTCCAGATCCGGCTGGCGGTCCATCTGGGCCACCAGTTGCGTGCTGCTGAAGACGACCTCGCCGCTGGAAAACAGGACCCGTCCGCCGTGGCGCTCGACGATCTCACGCTCAGCCAGGAAGTCGGGGGAAACGCTGGACTGATACTCGCGGCCCTTGATGTAGAGGTCCGGACGGATCTGGTCCAGGGCCTCGCGCGCCGTCGGGTTCGGATCGACGTAGACGTGGTCGACGAACTCCAGCGCGGCCAGGCTCTCCGCCCGCAGCTCCTGCGGGACGTACGGACGGGTCGCGCCCTTGTCGATCGCGGCGTCGCCGGTGACGCTGACCACCAGGACGTCGCCCTGCTGCTTGGCAAACTTGAGATAGCGGACGTGGCCCGGATGCACGATGTCGAAACACCCGTGGCACTGGACGATGACCTTGCCGGCCTGGCGGGCGGTCGCTACCGCGCCGACCAGCGACGGCAAGTCAAGGATCTTGGGGCTGGCGCGTTCCGACATGGCCGTCCTATCCGCCTTGCCCCCCCGGCGCACAATGAACCTTGCTATGGGTATCGGTCGGGTCGACCGACGACCTGAAGCGGAACCCCGGTCCAAAACACGATTCTCTAGGGGTTGATGTGTCGAATCGGCAGGATATCTGGCCTGAGGATCGCGGCGGTGCCCTCGACCGGCGCCGTCACGGGACCCGCTGCCACGCCGGCGTCAGCTCACGGATCCTTGCCCATCAGCGGCGCGACGATGACGTCTACGATGAACGACCCGATGCCGTCCCCGCACGCACCCAGGCCAAACGCGCAACACGCCCCCAGGACCCACAGGCACACCCACTCGTAAGCACGTCGCATTGACATCTCTCCACGGTCAGATCCAACGACCCAGCACGAACGCCCCGCCCCGCATACCCCGTACCTCACCGGCCGGCGAACACCGTATCCCCCGACGGGGGTAGCCTAGCCGCCCGCCGAACGGAACACAACCGCTCGGTCGTCAGGGACAAGCCGAATGTCCCCTGTCTTCCTACAGGCAAACTACCGCCTTGCAGTATGCGTTCGGGTGCTCGTGCATGTCGGCCAGCGTGGCGGGCACGTCGGCCAGGCCGATGCGGTGCGTGATCATGTCGTGCGGCTCGAGCCGACCGGTCACGATGGCCTGCAGGATCCGCGGGAATTGCCCCACGCTGTTCCGCGAGGCGAGC
>CAYOGX010001071.1:0-2219 GCA_964403235.1 uncultured Planctomycetales bacterium
CGGTCACCGAATGGCGGGCGTTCTGCCCCCATCCATCGCGCAGGGCCTGGACCACCTCCGCGCGGGTGGCATGCGACTCCATGCGGTTCGGAAAGGCCTCGGAATCAGCCAGCACTCTGCCGTCGGCGAGGATCAAGAATCGGCCAGGTGCGTGCGCGTCTCTGGGCTGTCACCAGGGCGGTTTCTGCACGACCGTCGCTTCGCGGACCTCGACGAGTTCGTTGACCTGGTGTGCGCTTGGCACCTCGATTTCCGGCGGCTCGATCAACACGAGAGATTGGGGGTACGCGTAGAAGGTATGGGGTGCGTCTTGACGTGCCCTGCAACTGGGAATGACCTACGGTACCCCAACGCCCTGCAATTCAGCGACCGTGAAAGGGAGCCAGTATGAACTGCCGTCTTCTCGTGACGTTGTCTGGGCTGGTAGCAGTGGCGGGGGCCGCATTAGTGCCTGGCAGCGGCGCCGACGTGGCTCCACTCGCCCTGATGGCCGTCGCTTCGGCTGCCGAGGGCAAGGCCGGGAAATCAGGCGGGTCGCCCCCGCTGGTAGTCGACAAGGACGCACCGCTGCTCCTGGCGGAGCCCACCGAGGCCGAGAAGTCTGCCGCCACAAAGCCCGCACGTGACATTGCCGACAATGGCCCTTGCTTCGTCTGCCATCTCAACTACAAGGAGGAACCACTGGCCCACCAGCACGCCGTGCGGAACGTCGGCTGCGTGAAGTGCCACGGCAAATCGTACGCGCACCGCAACGACGAGAACAACATCACCCCGCCCGAGATCATGGTCCCTCCCGAGAAGATCGACCGGGCGTGCGGGAAATGCCATCAGACCCACGACGTGCCGGCCGTGAAGGTCATTGCCTGCTGGCTGAAGCGCTGTGGAGCCAAGACGGACCCCAAGCAGATCGTCTGCACGGACTGCCATGGCCGACACCGCCTGAAGGTCCGCACCGTCCGCTGGGACAAGAAGACGGGCAAGCTGATCGGACACAAGAGAGACCGGCCGACCAACCCCTGACCGTTACCCCCTCCTCCGTTCTTTCCTGAGCCATCCGATGGCGTCTTCTTGCATTGATGGCTCCTGCGCCCATAGTGTAGCTGGCGGTTCATCGCATGGCGGGCGCGTGGGGCGTGTCCTGGACGCGCTTGTCTTTGGCGCCGAGCGCTTTGTCTTGAACGTGGAGAAGGACATCGATCATGCTGCGATACACGATCAACATGAAGTGTGGGGAGATCCTGGCCGCGTCTCTGGCTATGGCGGTCAATCTGAGCCTTGCGGAGGCGGCGACGCTGGCGGAGGACGGGCGGGGGAGGGTGTCGATCGTCTTGGCGGGCTCGCCGAGCAGGGCGGAGCGGACGGCGGCCGGGGAGCTGGCGGCGTACTTGGGGAAGGTCACCGGCGGGACGTTCCGCGTCATCCCCGAACCCCAGACCCCGAACCCTGACCCCTGCATCTACGTCGGCCGGACGGCCTACGCCAGCAAACACGGACTGGACGTGGGCACGTTGGGACCCGAGGCCTGGGTGATGCGGACCGTTGGGGCGGACCTGGTGCTCGCCGGCGGTCGGCCGCGCGGAACGCTGTATGCCGTGTACCGGTTCCTCGAGGACGTCGTTGGCGTGCATTGGTGGAACCCTTTGGAGGAGAGCCTGCCGCGTCGGCCGACGTTGGTCGTTGATGGACTTGATCGGCGCGGGACGCCCACGTTTCGGTATCGCGACATCCACATGGTGTACGGACACGACCGCGGGCGGTTCGCGGCGCGGAATCGGCTCAACCGGCAGGGGGACAGGCCGATCGCGGGCGAGTACGGCGGCGAGATGGCCTACGGGCCGCCGTATCACGTGCACACGTTCTACAAGTACATCCCGCCGGAGACGTACCTCAAACAACACCCCGAATGGTTCTCGTTGGTCAAGGGCAAGCGGACGGCCGATCGCAAGCAGCTCTGTCTGACGAATCCGGAGCTGCGACGCGTCTTCGTCGAGAAGCTTCGGGGCTATATCGAGTCGTCGCGTGCGGCGGCCAAGCGAGGCGGCCGGCCCGCGCCGGTGGTGTTCGACATCTCGCAGAACGACTGGCGGGGGACGTGCCAATGCCCTGCCTGCCAGGCGATCGCCAAGGCCGAGGGGTCCGAGGCCGGGCCCCTGCTGGACTTCGTCAACCACATCGCCGACGCCATCAAACACGACTACCCCGACGTCGCCATCGACACG
>CAYOGX010001072.1:0-2217 GCA_964403235.1 uncultured Planctomycetales bacterium
CAAGGACTTCGTCCTCCGCTACAAGGTGGCGGGCGAGCGGATCAAGTCCAGCCTGCTGACGCACCAGGACAAGCGGGGCGGGTTCTTCACGCTGATGCTGTACCCGCCGGCGGACCAGCGGTCGATCGCCCGCAAGCCGCTCGAGCTGGTCTTCGTGATCGACTGCTCGGGCAGCATGAAGGGCCGACCGATCGCCCAGGCGAAGAACGCCGTGGTGCGGGCGCTGAATCAGATGCGGTCCGACGACACGTTCCAGATCATTCGCTTCTCGAATTCCGCGTCGCAACTGGGGCCCAAGCCGATCGAGGCGACTCCCGAAAACGTCCACCGCGGGCTGGCGTATGTCCGTGGCCTCCACGGGGGCGGCGGCACGATGATGATCAAGGGGATCAAGGCCGCCCTCGATTTCCCGCACGACCCGAAGCGGCTGCGATTCGTCGTGTTCCTGACCGACGGCTACATCGGCAACGAAGCGCAGATCCTGGCGGCGGTGCACGAGAAGATCGGTCCCAGCCGGATCTTTAGCTTCGGCGTGGGCACGTCGACGAACCGGTATCTGCTCGACCGAATGGCCAAGCTGGGGCGCGGCGCGGTCGCGTATCTGGGCCTTAACGACAGCGCGGCCGAGGTGATGGACCTGTTCTTCGAGCGAGCGAGCCATCCGGCCATGACGGACATTGCGGTGGATTGGGGTGGTCTGCGGGTCACCGAGGTGTTCCCGGATCGCATGCCCGATCTGTTCGCCGGCCGACCGGTCATCCTGACGGGACGTTACAATCAGGCCAAGCCGACGACGGTCCGCGTCCGCGGCAAGATCGGCGACAAGACACACGAGATCAGCCTCGCCGCGGCGTTCAAGGACGGAGAACATCACAAGGGCCTCGCCTCGATCTGGGCCAGGATGAAGATCGCCGACCTGTACGACCGGACCCCGACTGACCGCAGCGGCGAGCTGGCCGGCCAAATCAAACAGGTCGCGTTGGAGTACGGGCTCATGTCCGCCTACACCGCGTTCGTGGCCGTGGATTCGCTGACCCGTACCGCCAGCGGCGCCGGCACGACCGTGGCCGTACCGGTACCCGTCCCGGATGGCGTCCGTTACGAGACAACCGTGACCGAGTGAGCCTGTTCGTCCGCACCGCGGGGTCGAGGCATGCGGAGGTATCACATGAATCCGATGCGGCATCGTTGGTCGTGTCGCGGGATGGTTCTGGCGACACTCATGATGCTGCCGGGTGGCGTGGCGCGGGGTGAAGGAGCGCCCAGCTCGGCCAAGGCGCCGCGCGGCGAGATCGAGGAATCGATCGAAAGGGGCATCCGCATGTGGAACCCGCGGAGCCCCGGCACGTGGGCAGAGGGGACGGAATGGCTGGTCTCGATGGGCGAGGCGGCCGTCCCGGCGATGATGAAGTTGATCGAAGACGGCGACCCCAAGGCGCATCACGCCGCACAGGTGCTCGGTCAGCTTGGTGCCAAGGCGCGCCCGGTCGTGCCTCGGCTGATCGAGATCGCGCGGGCAAAGGCCTCGCCCCAAACCCAAAAGGGCCAGCCCGCCTCGAAACCCAAAGGCCGCAGCCCCGCCCAGTCGCGCCGGGTCGCGGCAATGGGTGCGCTGGGACAGATGACCTGGGCGTCCGCTGAGTTGATCCCCATGTTCCAAGTGATCGCCGAGGACGACGAGGAGCCCGAACGGATCCGCAGGTCGGCCTTTGGCGCGCTGGGATACATGGACGAGAAGGGGATGCCGATCCTCCGCCGGCTGGCACGTGGCAAGCCGTCCAAGACCCGAAAATACGCCCGCGAAGCGTTGTCGAGGGCGTTGTACATGCCAGGTGCCCGGACGCGGGAACGGGCGGAGGTGTTCGCCCAACTCATCGAAGACGACCTGTTCGGCCCTGAGGTCCCCGGACTGCTTCGGCATACGGCGAAGCGGGGCACGGGCCGACCCCACCCGGTGGTCAAGCAGGTCAAGACCGCCTACCGAGAGCGCCTCAGGAAGAGCCCCGACGCGGAACTGGCGCTGGCCCTGGCGACGATCATCCAAGATCAGTTGAACAGTACGCACTTGGAGTGGGCGGCCCCGACGGACATGGGTTCAGGCACGTGGCCCCGCGAAGATCCGTCCGAGAGCTTCGCGACGCTCGCGCCGGTGCTCACGCTGGCGTTCGAGCAGGCCGAGAAGGGCTCGGACCTGCGGCGAACGTTCGGGATCGCGCT
>CAYOGX010001073.1:0-2217 GCA_964403235.1 uncultured Planctomycetales bacterium
GCCTGGAAGCCCAGCGCCAACGACAGCGTGTCCTGGTCGATGTGTCCGAGGTCCACCAGGATCTGGCCGAGCGGCCCGCCGCGATCCTTCTGGACGTCCAGCGCCTCGTGGACCTGATCGCGGGTGATCTTGCCCATCTTGACGAGGACGCGGCCGAGCGGCCGACCACGAAACTGTTCGACGTCCTGCACCATGGCCTACTTCCTCAGCTCCGTGGCTTCCTCGGCGGCAGCAACGGTCGGCGCCGCCAGCCTGCCCGCCTCGTACGCCTTGATCTTGTCGTTCATCTCGCCGGGGTTCTGGCTGCGGTCTACGGCGTCGTCCATCACGATCTTCCCGTCCGTGTACAGCTCGAACAGGTGCTCGTCCATCAGCCGCATCCCGAACTTCTTGCCCGTCTGGATCGCCGACGGAATCCGGAACACCTTGTTCTCCCGAATCAGGTTGCTTATCGCATTGGTGACCACCATCAGCTCGAACGCCGCAATCATCCCGCGAATGTCCTTGCGGGGAAGCAGGTTCTGGCAAAGCACCGCAATGAGCGACGAGGCCAACTGGATCCGGATCTGCTCCTGCTGATTGACCGGGAACTGGTCCACGATACGCGTGACGGTGCCCTGGGCGGTCGTCGTGTGAAGCGTGCCGAAGACCAGGTGCCCGGTCTCGGCCGCACGCAAGGCCGACTCGATCGTCTCGAGGTCGCGAAGCTCACCGACCAGAATCACGTCCGGGTCCATTCGCAGCACGCGACGCAACGCCTCGGCGAAACTCGGCACGTCCGCACCGACCTCACGCTGGGTCACCATCGACTTCTTATGAGGGTGGTAGTACTCCACCGGGTCTTCAATCGTGATGATGTGCTTGTCGTAGGTCGAGTTGATGTGGTCGATCATCGTCGCCAGCGTCGTCGTCTTGCCGCATCCGGTCGGACCGGTGACCAGGAACATGCCCCGCGGGCGGCGGCACAAGCTCCTGCTGATGGTCGGCAGCCCGATGTCCTCGAAGGTCATCAGCTTGCTGGGGATCAGGCGAAGCGTCAGGGAGAGGTCTCCTCGCTGCTGGAAGACGGCCGTGCGGAATCGGCCGGCGACGCCGAACTCGAAACCGAAGTCCGTTCCGCCCTGTTCCTGGAGTTCCTGCTGGTTGCGTTCCGGCGTGATCGCCTTCATCAGGGCGATGGTGTCCTCGGACTCGAGCACCTTGGTTTCGAGCGGGCGCAGCCGACCATGGAGCCGAAGGGTAGGGGGGCGGCCCACGTGGAGATGTAAGTCGCTGGCCCCACGCTTGATGCACGTCTCCAAGAGCCGGTCTATCTGGATCGTTGCCATTACAGGTCCTTCGCCACCCTTATTATCGCACCTTGAGCCGCCGCGGTCACGCCGCCGACGCCGCCGGCGGCGACAGACTGTCGATAAGTAGTGCCCTTGGCATCGTTTCTACGGAAAAGCCATACGTTGAGCTACTCTTCGACCAATTCAGCAACTTGCGTGATTCGCACGAGTTCGGCCGGGGTGGTGATGCCGGCCAGGATCTTGCGACGTCCGTCGACAAGGAGGGAGTCCATCCCTGCAGAGCGGGCCGCCTTGCGTAATTCCGTCAACGGAGCGCGGTTGAAGGCCAACTCGCGGAGCGTATTGTCCATTTCGAGCAGCTCGAATATGCCCTGGCGCCCGCGGTATCCGGTGCCGCTGCACGCACCGCAACCCGCGCCGTGATAAAAGGTTTGCTTGATGGTGTCCTCTTCGCTGAAGCCCAGGGCGCGGAGGACTTTCGCGTCCGGTGCGGGATCAGGCTCACGGCATTCCTTGCAGATGACGCGCACCAAGCGTTGGGCCATGACGGCCTGGATACTGCTGGCCACGAGAAAGGGCTTGACGCCCATGTCGATAAGACGTGTGATTGCGGACGGCGCATCGTTCGTATGGAGTGTGCTGAACACCAGGTGTCCAGTCAAAGCTGCCTGAATGGCGACTTCCGCGACCTCCAGGTCTCGAATTTCGCCCACCAGGATGATGTTCGGCGCCTGACGAAGCATCGATCGCAGGATCTGGGCGAACGTGAGGTTGATCTGATCGTTCACTTGCACCTGATTGACGCCCGTGAAATGGTATTCGACGGGGTCCTCGGCGGTGATGATCTTCCGGTCCGGACGGTTCAGTTCGTTGATGGCGGCGTACAGTGTCGTGGTCTTGCCCGATCCGGTCGGGCCCGTGACCA
>CAYOGX010001074.1:0-2214 GCA_964403235.1 uncultured Planctomycetales bacterium
TGTCCAACAGCAGCTACACCGGCAACAGCGACAAGGCGTGGTACCTGCTGGCCGATCCGGTGGACCTGCCGGTGATCGAGGTCGCGTTCCTCAACGGCCAGGAGAGCCCGACCATCGAAACGGCCGAGGCGGACTTCAACGTCCTCGGCGTGCAGATGCGCGGCTACCACGATTTCGGTTGTGCTCTGCAGGACCCCAAAGGCGGCTGCAAGGCAAAGGGGGAAGCGTGAGCAATCCAGTTCCCATCGTGAGTGATTCGCGTCCGGATTCACGAATCGCGTCCAATGAAATCTGGCGGAACATCCCCGGATTCCCGGACTATCAAGCCAGCAATCTCGGACGGATTCGGAGCTTCAAGTCGGGCGAGTGGAAGGTACTGCGGCAGACGCCACACTCCAAGACAGGGTACCTTGTGGTGAGCCTCCGCCGAGACGGGAAGTACTTTGCGAGGAGTGTGCATCGGTTGATTGCCGCAGCCTTTCTGGGAAAGGCGAATGGCCAGGACGTGAACCACACCAACGGTGACAAGCACGACAATAGCATCAAGAACTTGGAATATCTGAGCCGTGGCGACAATCATCGGCATGCCTATCGGACGGGCCTCCGCGAGCCGGTTGGCAGGAAGCTGACCGATGGTCAAGTTCGGCGGATCGCATCCCTTAGGGGCACGGTTGCCCAGAAGGATATTGCCCAGCAATTCGGGGTGAGTCGCGCAACAGTCAGCCTAATCCACAACAGGAAGCGTTACGCGCTTCTGTTGGCTTCGATTTGAGGAGATTCCAAACATGGCACACAAGGTCAACTTTATTCACGACGGTGACGCAATCGACTACACGCCCGAGGCGGACGTCGTCGCCGGGCAGGTGGTCGTCCGTAACGACCTGCTGGGCGTGGCCAAGCGGCCGATCGCGGCCGGGACGCTCGGCGCGCTGGCGGTGGTCGGCGTCTTCGATTTCCCCAAGGCCACGGGCGCCGGCACGGCCATCCAAGCAGGCGAGAGCCTGTTCTGGGACGAGGCCGAGGAGGTCGCCAAGCTGGACGACGAGTCCGGGGCCAACGGTCTGATCGGCCAGGCGGTGGCGCACGCCGATCGCGACGAGGCGACGGTCCGCGTCCGGCTGAGCCAGGGCTACGTCGGCAACCTCAACGACGACTCCGACGAGAGCGGCTACGAGAGCGAGTCGGTCTCGTAACGGCGGGAGTGTAACAGCGTGGCCGACATGCTCGAACAAGGCGCTTCTTGGCTGGCAGGCATGCTCAAACAGCATGCCTCGCGCAGCGTGACGTACGTCCGGGGCGCCGAGTCCGTCGAGCTGTCGGCCACGCTGGGCCTGACGACGTACGAGGTCGCCGACGAGTTCGGCACGGTCGTCGAGGCCAAGGCGACGGACTTCATCGTCCCCGCGGCCGACCTGGTTCTGGCCGGGCAGAAGGCGCAGCCCGAACCGGGCGACCGGATTCGCGTGACATTCGGCGACGAGGTCCACGTCTTCGAGGTGATGGACCTCGGCGGCGCCGGCCACTGGCGGCCAAGCGACCCCTACGGCCACACGCTGCGGATTCACACCAAGCTCGTGGACACGGAGGCGGTGTCATGACGACCGGACAGATCCTCCTGACAGTTGCGGCAATCCTGCTGGGCGGCGGCGTGCTGACCGGCGCGGCCTGGTGGGTCGTCTCGGGCATGTTCGGCCTGCGGGCCCGTATGGCCCTGGTCGAGGGCGAGATCGTCCACCTGAAGGCCGAGATCGCCGAGATCCGCTCGGCTTGCCACGGCCGGGAGCTGTGGCTGCGCGAGACGTGCGAGACGACCAGCCGGATCGACAAGAACGTGGTCAAGATCGCCGCGAAGCTGGACATCGAGATCGAGGAGTAGCGCCGTGTCAGTTGCCGTGGATATTGCCGAGGCCGTCAAGGAAGCCCTGAACGGCCACACCTTCAGCCAGCCCTTCACGGCCAGCCGGGAGTATCGGCCGGCCTTCGACCTGAAGGACATGACCGACCTGCACGTGACAATCGTGCCGCACGCGGTGGAGGTCACATCACTGTCGCGATCCATGCAGCAGTACGACGTGCAGGTCCACGTGGCGGTGCAGAAGAAGTTCACCGAGGACAGCCCAGCTGAACTCGACCCGCTGATGAACCTCGTCGAGGAGATCATGGACTTCTTCCGGCTGCGGAAGCTCGCCGACACCGGCGCGTCGTGCGTGGGCG
>CAYOGX010001075.1:0-2213 GCA_964403235.1 uncultured Planctomycetales bacterium
GCCGATGCGCGACAGCGAAGTCATCGCCGGCGACGTGTACCTGATGACATGGAAGGCCGGCGACAGCCTTATCTCGATCAAGATCGAACGAACCGGGAGCGACGTCCGCTTCGTTCGCGAGACAACGATCAACGGCGTGGCGCAGAGCGATGTTGTCGGGGCCGCGACGTACTTCTACCGCAAGAGCCAGATTGACATCGCGATCGAACTGACCGCCAGCGCCACGAACGTCACGGTCAGCTCGGGCGGCACCGACTTCGACTTGTCCAACAGCGACAACCTGGCCGACCTGCGCAGCGCGGCGGTCGAGTGGAAGACAGGCGACACGGACGGAAACAACCCCATCTACATGCGGATCAAGGACTAGGAGCGCACTATGGAAATCACAGGAACCTTTCAGTCGGGCGGCACGGTATCCCTGCTCGTGGTTGCCTTCACCAGCAGCGCCCCGGCTACACAGAGCGCGGCGGGCATGACGATCATCCCGACCAGCGGCCCGCTTATCGGCCGACCCGTCCGGGTCAAGAGCATGGTGGATAACGGCGACAGCACGTACAACGTGACGTTGATCCAAGACCTGCCCGCGACGGCGATGATCCCGGCGAACGGCAACCTGTTCAAGATGGGCTTTGTCGACGATCAGATCGACAACCAGGTGCGTTAATGCCGCCGACGAAGATCAAGTCGCCGACGCTCATCGGAGGTATCTCTCAGCAGCCGCCTCACCGTCGGTTTCCCAGCCAAGTCGATCAGGCTGTCAACGTGGTGTTCGATGTCGCGACAGGCGCTTCAAAGCGGCCGGGCACGGAGTTTGTCACCGCGCCGTCCACGCTCAGCGTCGATGGCGACTATTCGATCGAAAGCCTTGAGATCGGAACCAGCGAGTACATTATCGTCGTGGGCAACGGGGGCTCGGGGGCGTCGATCTTCCGCGTCTTTCAGGCAGACGGGCGAGAGGCGACGGTCAACATCGACTCGGCCTCACAGACCTATATCGACTTGAACTCGCCGAACGGGAGCGACTTCCGCTTCGCCAGCAACGCAGAGCTGACCGTTGTGCTCAACACCACCGTCACGGCCGACCAGGACGGCTCGGGCTCGCTCGACCCCGCCTCGCTGCCCCACAAGCTCACGAGGACGAGCGCAGAGTCCGCGACGGCTGTTGCGGTGTTCGCGCTTGACCCGAACACATGGCCCGACCGCACCGCAGGCACGGACTCAAACAACCCCGGGCCTACCGTTGCAGTCGATCACACCGCTTTGTCCGACGTCACGTTCTACCGGGACCGGCTCGTTCTCGCCGGCGGCGAGTACATCGCGTTCTCGGAAGTCGGCGAATACTTCAACTTCTGGCTCGTTGACCCGACAAGTATCGTCGATTCCGACACGCTTGAGGCTCGCGTTGCATCGAACATCCAGAGCATCCAGGACTTCAAGCGGGCGCTGGTCATCTTCACCGAGTCGGGCCAGCAGTACGAGTCGAACACGCCGGACCTGCTCACACCGACAACGCTGGGCATCAACCCGACGACGTTCTACGAGACGCAGGACGTGCACCCAGTTGCGCTCGGCGCTGCAATCTTCTTCATCGGGGACAAGACCGGGACGTCGATCCTGTTCGAGTACCTGTACGACGACACACAGATCAGCAGCGTCGCGGCAGAGACGACCCGGCACGTCGATGACCTACTGCCCGACACGATCCGATCGCTTGACGGATCATCGGGCAACACAACCGTCCTGATGCTGCCGAACAACCAGCCCGAGGGCGGCGACCTGCTGCTTGAGTCGGGCGACCTGCTTCTGCTTGAGAGCGGCGGAAGCGACAACATCCTGCTCGACGTAGCGCCGACAGGCAGCAACGAGCTGTACGTCTACCGCTACTACTACAACGCCGAGTCGAAACAACAGTCAGCTTTCTCCATCTATCGATACGGCGAGAACGACACGATCGCGGACATCGCGGTCATGGGCAACTACTGCTACATGCTCACCAAGCTCGAAGGTGGGTCGACGGCATACGTGCTCGAACGGCAACCGCTCGGTCTATCAGCGGGGCCTGCAGAAGGGCTCGACTGCTCTGTCCACCTGGACAGGCAGGTTCTCTTGACCGGGGCCTACTCGAGCCCGAACACGACATGGACACTCGACTCGAGCGCACTGTCGGCAAACAAGGCGGTGCTCGGCGGCGGTTTCGGCGAGACGGCGGGCAC
>CAYOGX010001076.1:0-2213 GCA_964403235.1 uncultured Planctomycetales bacterium
CGCTATAATGTAGGGTTTGAACGCGAAGGGACGTGTGATGAAGGCCGATATCCATCCTAAGTATGTCGAGTGTAAGGTCACGTGTGGCTGTGGGAACTCCTTCACGACGCGGGCGACCGTGCCGGCGCTGGCGGTCGAGATCTGCTCGGTCTGCCACCCATTCTACACGGGCAAGCAGAAATTCGTGGACACCGCCGGGCGGGTCGAGAAGTTCCAGAAGAAGTTCGGTGGCGAGTACTTCCGCAAGCCCGACAAAGCCGACAAGCCCAAGGCAGCCAAGACTTAGCGCTGGTTGACCCCCTCCACGCCGCGGGATTCGCTCGATCGGATAACGTGGCGTGGTTTTTGTTGGCCCCAATGCGCCCGCGTGGCCGAAAGGGCCCTGACGATGCCCAACGCGACGGTTGAAGACGCACTGCTCGCACGGCTGGACGAGCTTGCCCGCCGCCACAACGAGGTGGTCGAGGAGATGAGCCGCCCCGACGTGGCCACCGATCCGGTCAAGATCGTCGAGCTGGGCAAGGAGGCCGGCTCGCTCCGTCGCATGGTCGAGCCCTACCGCGTCTACCAGCAGATCCGCCGGCAGATCGACGAGGCCCGCGCGATCCTCGCCGATCCCCAGGCCGAACCCGAGCTGAAAGAACTCGCTAACGAGGAGCTGCCCGACCTCGAGGCCCGGGCGGCCGAGGCGATCGAAGATCTCAAGGCCCTCGTCGTAATGGGCGACGAGGCCGACGTCGACTCGATCATCATGGAGATCCGCGCCGGCACCGGCGGGGAGGAGGCGTCGTTGTTTGCCCGCGACCTCTACGAGATGTACCTCCGCTACGCCCAGGCCAAGGGCTACAAGTACGAGGTCCTGGACGCCTCGCCGACGGATATGGGCGGGTTTCGAGAGATCGTCCTGAACTTCAAGGGTCCCTGCGTCTACGCCGACCTGGGGTACGAGGGCGGCGGCCATCGCGTCCAGCGCGTGCCCGATACCGAGGCCCAGGGCCGCATCCATACCTCCGCCGCCACCGTCGCCGTCCTGCCGGAACCCAAGGAGATCGAGGTCGAGATCGATTGGGACAAGGACGTGATCGAGCACGTCAGCCGGGCGGGCGGTCCCGGCGGTCAGAACGTCAACAAGGTCAGCTCGGCCATCAAGCTCGAGCACACGCCGACGGGCATCACCGTGTCGATGCGGGACGAGAAAAGTCAGCACAAGAACCGGGCCAAGGCGCGGCGGATCTTGATGTCCCGCGTCTTCGACCGCCACGCGCAGGAAGAACGGACCCAACGCGACACCGCGCGGAAGAACATGATCGGCTCGGGCGACCGGAGCGAGCGCATCCGCACCTACAACTTCCCCCAGAACCGCTGTAGCGACCACCGCGTCGGGCAGAACTTCTCGCTCGATCGGATCATGCAGGGCAACCTGGACGACGTGATCGAGGCGCTCAAGACCCGCGACAAGGAACAGCGAGTCAAGGACCTTCAGCTACAGCTTGAATAAATCGCAAACCGGCGGGTTCCCGAACGCATCGTCATGCTCGCATCACTATGTCGGTGGTCTGATTCGCTTGCGCCACGATCATGGCGGTCGGTGGGGGACGAGCCTCCGGGTCATTGAATCGATAGGCCGCTGCAGATGAGCAAGGGCAGGACCATCGCAACGATCAGGCCCCCGATGGCGGACGCGCGGCTTCGGTAGCGTTTCGACATGCCGACGGCTGAGAGAATCAGGCCCGTCACCCAAAAAACCCCCGCCGCCACCATGCAACCGATCATCGCCATGAACCAGGAATGCTTACCGGGGTCTTCCAGGAGTTCGGTCATGCGTTTCTGCATCTCGGCCTGGTCGATGCGACCCTCGAGGGGCATGCCCATTTCTTCGTGGTGCCCGGCCGCCAGGACCGTGAAGGGCAGGAGCATCCCCAACGCCAACATGCCGCAGATCACACCGGCGATGCCGGGGAGGTTTCTCCCCGACGGCGGGTGGACCAGCGGCACCGGCGGCGCTTGGGACATGGGCCAGGGGGCGCGCTGGGCCCCGGCCGACAAGTCGACCGTCGGCGGAGCCTGACCTGGCGGTGGAACCGGACCCGAATGGGGCGATCGCGGGGGGACAGGAGGGACCTGCGCCGCTTCGTCCGCCGTCGAGCCCGAACCGATATTCAACGTCGACGCCGTTGGCGCGCTGATGACGTTGTGGCAGTAGGGGCAGCTCA
>CAYOGX010001077.1:0-2207 GCA_964403235.1 uncultured Planctomycetales bacterium
CGCAAGAAGTCGGCCGTGGCGCGCCCGGCGGCCGTCGACCCGTCGACCCGGCTGACCTCGTTGGACGCCTATCGCGGGTTCATCATGGTGGTGCTCGCCTCGGCCGGTTTCGGCATCGCCAAGCTCGCCCGCGCGGCGCTTGACCAAGGGACCGAGAGCGTCCGGCTTTGGACGACGCTGAAGTACCACTTCTCGCATCCCGAGTGGATCAGCCAGACGGTCGTGCCCGAATCGATCCGCGAGGTCGACCTGAACACGTTCGGCTGCTCCGCGTGGGACCTGATCCAGCCGTCGTTCATGTTCATGGTCGGCGTGGCCATGGCCTATTCCTACGGGAAGCGGAAAGACCGGGGCGACTCGCGCTTCAAGACGTGGACGCACGTGGTCACCCGCGCGCTGGTCCTGGTGCTCTTGGGCGTGTTCCTTTCCTCGCAGTGGAGCGACCAGACGAACTGGTCGTTTGCCAACGTGTTGTGCCAGATCGGGCTGGGATACATTTTCGTCTACCTGCTCCTGGGCCGAAAGCGGCCCGTGCAACTGGCCGCCGCCGTGCTGATCCTGGTGGGATGGTCGCTCGCCTTCTACCTCTATCCGCAGCCGGGCCCCGGTTTCGATTACGCCTCGGTGGGCGTGGGCGCGCCGGTCGACCCGTCGCACGGCGACCCCGCGGCCGCCGAACCGGCCTCGGGCCCGGCCCCGATTGCCGACGAGTGGCGGATGCCCGACCGGTTCGCCCCCTGGACGAAGAACGTCAATGTTGCCGCCGACTTCGACCGGTGGCTGCTGAACCAGTTCCCGCGGTCCGAGCCGTTCGAGTTCAACCGGGGCGGCTACGCGACGCTCAACTTCGTGCCGTCCATCTTCACGATGCTCCTGGGCGTGATGGCCGGGCAGTTGCTTCGGGGGCCGCGGCGCCCGATCGTGAAGTTTCTGCTCCTGGTGCTGGGCGGCGTGGTGTGCATCGCCCTGGGGGCGACCGCGGGGGCGACGGTCTGCCCGGTCATCAAGCGGATCTGGACGCCGTCCTGGGCCCTGTTCAGCGGGGCGTACGTCCTCTGGATGCTCGCCGTGTTCTACCTGGTGATCGACGTCATGCGGCTGAAATTCTGGACCTGGCCGCTGGTCGTCGTGGGGATGAACTCATTGGCGGTCTACTTGATGGCCCAGTCGATGAAGGGCTGGGTCACCAAGATGCTGACGATCCATTTTGGGCCGGACCTGATGCCGGCGGTCGTGAGGGACTGGCTCACCGGCGCCACCGGATGGAATCTGGCCCACGACGGCCCTTACGCGCCGGTGGTCCAGTCGGTGATGATCCTGCTGGTGTTCTGGCTGATCTGCGTGTGGATGTACCGGCAGAAGATTTTCGTTCGCGTGTGAGAGGCGGCCTCGCTCCGTGCGAGACTTTTTCGACAGCTTGCGTTTTAATGCGTGCACTGTTCGTGAAAACAAATCCTCACACTGGCAGGGGAACGTCAAACGGACCCCAAGCCCAGGGGTTGCAACCCCTGGGCTTCGTATGGATTGGATCCTCAACTCCTTATGAATGCGATAACTCCGTATGAATGCGATTCTCAACTCCGTATGAACGCGATCCGCAACTCCGTGTGAATGCGATTCACGACATAGTGTACTCCACGACACGAGACGACGAACTCCGGGAGAGAAGGCATGCGCGTTGAGATACCGGAATACCTGAGCGTTGCGGCCGACCAGCTCGGCCAGGGCGTGCCGGTCAAGGTCCGCACGGTGGGCGACATGGACGACGTGGCCCGCGACGTCGCCCGGGTGATGCTGGAAACGGTCGAGGCGGCCCGCAAGGAGGGTCGCCGCGCGACGATGATCGTGCCCGTCGGCCCGGTCGATCAGTACCCCGTGCTGGCCGAGATGATCAACCGGGAGCGGAGCGACTGGCGCGACGTGATGCTCATCAACATGGACGAATACCTGACCGACGATGACCAGTGGGTCGATCTGGACCACCCGCTCGGGTTCCGCGGGTTCATGGACCGGAAGTTCTACGACCTGGTCGATGGGGAGCTGGCCCCCGCGCCGGAGAACCGCGTGTTCCCGAACCCGGACGACCCCGGCGCGATCGGGCGGGTGATCGCCGAGCGGGGGGGCGTGGACGTCTGCTTCGGCGGGATCGGCATCAACGGGCACATGGCGTTCAACGAGCCGCCGGAGCCGGGCGAGTCGATGTCGGT
>CAYOGX010001078.1:0-2205 GCA_964403235.1 uncultured Planctomycetales bacterium
TCGTTGGGGTGATTGGGATCGTACAGCTTCCACCACTTGAAGGCCTTGGCGCCGTTGGGCTCGGCCGTCAGCGTGACGGCCTTGCCGACGAAGTACTTCGCCAGGTTCGGTTCGACGTCGACGGTCCCCCACCCGGCCCAATCGGACTTGGCGATGCTGACCGTCAGCTCGTGCGTCACCTGGTCGATCCAGTCCGCCGGTAGCGTGGCGATCCAGCCCTCGATCCCTGAGGGGGACTGACCGGTCCCGACGATGGTCAGCCCGTCATCGGAGATGCCCATGGCGTCACCTAACGACCATCCGGTCAGGTCCAGGCCCAGCGCCGTCAGCACGTCCTCGGGGTCAAGCATCCCCGTGGGGTCCGTCCAGATGAACGCGCCATCGTACTCGCTCTCCCCTACCACGACCGACCCGTCGGCGGACACGTCGAAGGCCTCGCTGACGATGAAATACTCGCGGGGGAACCCGCCCAGCGCCGTCATCACGCCGCTTTCCCAACGGAAGGCCTCCCACAGCGGGCCGCTGTGCTGAGACTGGCTGGAGCCCACGATTACCAAACCATCAGGCGAGACGCTGAAGGCCCCGCTGGGCGAGTCTCCCCCGGGGAGGTATCCCAGGGCGCTCATCGTCCCATTCTCCCATCGGAAGGCTTCGTAGCCGTTGGCGGAACTGCTGTAGCCGACCACGACCGACCCGTCTGCCGTCACCTCGTAGGCCGTGGTGCCCGACGCCCCACCGGGAAGGTCCCCCAGGTCCGTCATCACGCCGTCTTCCCAGCGAAAGCCCGGATTCCCCACGACCACCGACCCGTCCGCAGAGACCCCGATGGCCTGGAAACCGCCGAGTGCGGACATGACTCCGTCCTCCCAGCGGAATGCCTGATACCCGTTGCCGGACCCGACCACGACCGACCCGTCCGCCGACACGGCGTAGGCCTCGCTGTCAAAGATCCCGCCCGGCAGGTCGCCCAGCCCGCTCATCACACCATCCTGCCACCGGAAGGCCTCGAAACGATGGACGCCTGCGGAAGAACCGATCGCGCTGGCGCCCACGACGACGCACCCGTCCGCCGACACGTCGTAGGCGATACTGAGGAAAGCGCCGCCTGGGAGGTCCCCGAGCCCCTGTAAGGAGGCTGGTCCGGCGTAAGCCGCCGACCAGGGGAGCGCCACAACGCCGACCCCCATAGCGACAGCCAGGGATGCCTTCATCAGATCACCCCTTTCGGTTCTACGGTCAGTTCCCCGTGGTCATTATACCAGGCTGGCGGGGACCGGACCAGGTCCTTTGTTTGTCTTCGAGGAAGATCCAGAGCGCGAGGATGAAAGGCGATAAGACGCTGAGGGCCGAGAGGGTTACGAAGACGACTCTGCCTTAGAAGGTACGTCAAAAAAAAATCATCTTTTGCTGTTGAATCTGGCCGTTAGAATCCCAACAATGTGATCCGCACATTTCGAACGTGTGCGAGTGTTTCGAAGGAAGCTCGATATGTGTTGACGCACTTCGATGTTCTGCGTGTCGCATCTCTAGGGACGCTTGAAAGGGGGTCAGGCTTACTTCTTGACGAATGGGGCCCTGTTGTTACGCTGAGCACATGCCCAGACGGCTTCGAATCGACCTCGGCGGGATTGTCTATCATGTCCTCAACCGGCGAGCGGGCCGGGTCACGCTCTTCGAGAACGACGAGGACTACGCGTCTTTCGTTGACGTCCTCGACGAAGCGGGCCAGAAGGTCCCTATGCGGGTCGTGGCTTACTGCCTCATGCCCAACCACTGGCATCTTGTGGTGTGGCCCCGCCGCGATGGCGACCTGGCCCGGTACATGCAATGGCTGACGACGACGCACATGCGACGTTGGCACGCCCACCACGGCACCCGGGGCACCGGACCTCTGTACCAGGGCAGATACAAGAGCTTCCCGATTCAGGACGATGGCCACTTCCTGATCGCTTGTCGGTACGTGGAACGCAATCCCCTGCGAGCGAACTTGGTCGGGCGTGCGGAGGCCTGGCCATGGTCGAGCCTGCATCGCCGTCGCGGGCCGGGGCGTTGTGAATGGCTGCTGCCGATCGGAGATTGGCCCGTGACGCCCCGGCAAGGCTGGAAGTCGTTCGTGAACCGGCCGGAAACCGAGGCGGAGCTGGAGGCATTACGGCGGAGTGTAACTCGCGGCTCGCCCTATGGCCACGACGATTGGCAGCAACG
>CAYOGX010001079.1:0-2205 GCA_964403235.1 uncultured Planctomycetales bacterium
CGCATCGCCAGCGCCTTCGCGAAGGCCTGGTCGTCGTCGACGATCAGCACACGCTTGGTTGCCATGGCTGGTTTACCTCCCAACACGACACTCGCCGCCGACGGGGGACGGCTCGGTCATCGCCGAGCTCAGCGCAGCCATCAGCGTCTGGGGCGGGTAGGGCTTGGCCACGAAGTACCTGGCCCCCAACGCCAACGCCTTCTGACGCGTCTGCTCGACCACGTTGGCGGACATGACCACCACGGGGATCGACCGCGTCTCGGCATGGTTCCGCAGCTCGGCGAGCACGGCCAGGCCGTCCATGCCGGGCATGCGGATGTCCAGCAGGATCGCGTCCGGTCGGTCCTCGATGGCGGTCGTCAGTCCCCGTTCACCGTCGCCGGCGGTGAGCACTTGGTATCCCGCCGCACCCAGCCGGATCCGCAGGCCGCGAACGATCTCGGCGTCATCGTCGATCACGAGGACAAGCGGTCCGTCAGGCATGGGTCGGTTCCGCCGATTGGAGTTCCACCTCGAGCCGTCGAAGGCATTCGGGCCCTTGCTCGTCTACCGGCCAGGTCCCGACGACGTCGTAGTCGACGGCCGGCAGCGGTTCGCCCACGCGGTTGCGGTCCGTCTCGAGCTGCGCATGCCGAAGACCATCCACCATCCCATCCAGCTCGTGCGACCCGCGCGGCGTGACCAGCATCCATCGGGTCGCCCGCGTCCGCAACAGCAGGTCGTCGGGATACAGGTGATGCTGCAAGAACTCCTCGACCTCCTCGGCCGTCGTCGCTCCGGTCCCCTCGTCGACGCCGACGGACAGCGCGGACACGAACGACGACGCCCCGCGGGTCCGCTCGATTCTGTCCAGGTAACGCCGCAACAGCCTCGGCGGGTCCGCCGTCGGGACGGTGAACGAGAACGTGCTGCCCGCGCCGCGTTGGCTCTGGACCGTGATCTGCCCGAAGTTCAGGTGGACCAACTCCTTGGCGATGTTGAGCCCCAGTCCGAACCCCTTGGTGCTGGACCGCACGGTCCCGCCGACCTGCCTGAACCGCTCGAAGATAATCTCGAGATCCTCCTCGGCGATGCCGGCCCCGTCGTCGGTCACGCCGATGACGACCCGGGCGTTGTCGGGGTCGTTGCGCGTCCACAGCTCCACGTGGCCGCCCTCGCCGCAGAACTTCAGGGCGTTCACCGCCAGATTGACGATCACCCGTCCGATCTGCTCGGGATCGGCGTAGACGTCGGGCAGTCCCGGCTCGACGCACACGTCGAGGGTAACCTGGCTGGCCGACGCCTTGCGGACCAGCATCGGGCGGACGTGCTCGACGATGTCCTCCACCCGGCAGATCCCACGGCATACGCCCAGGACGCCCGCCTCGAGCCGGCTGAGGTCCAGCATGCCGTCGATCATCAGACCCAGGTCATCGACGCGGTTGCTCACGAGGTCCAGGTGCTCGCGCTGGGCGTCGTTGATCTCGCCCGCGAGCCCGTCGCGGACGATCGACGTGAACTCCTTGATGACCGTCAGCGGCGTGCGGAACTCATGCGACACGTGGTCGACGAACTGATGGGCCGTCTCGTACAGCTCGAGCAGGCGACGGTTCTTCTGGTCCAAAAGGGCCTTGGCATGTTGGAGCTCGGCGACCAGACGGGCGTTCTTGGCCAGAGCGACCTCCAGGGCAAGCTTGGCCTCCTCGAGGTCGTGGACGTTGTGCTTGAGCTCGGCCGCTTCGGTCCTGAGTCCGGCCTCGGCCTGTTCGTGCTCGCCGGCTACGCGAAGAATCGCCCGGACCCTGGCGCGGAGCTCCTCCGCCTCGAAGGGCTTGGTGACGTAATCGCACGCGCCCAGGTCCAGGCCGCGGACCGCATCCGCACCCGCCAGCCGGTGGGCCGTCAGGAACACGATCGGCACGCGCCGCGTGGTCACCGCCTCGCGGAGCCGACGGCACAGCTCGTACCCGTCCACCCCGGGCATCTGCACGTCGAGGATCGCCGCGTCCGGTGGGTCCACCAGGGCGAGGGCGAGGGCCTGCTCGGCCGTGTTGGCCGTGACGAGCTCATACGGCTCGTCCTCGAAGACCTCGCGGATCAACTCGAGGTTGTCCTGGAGATCATCGACCGCCAGGATCCTGAACTTGTCACTCGACCCCATGACGTCCTCCGATCCGGTGCCCCGTCCCGCCCCCGCATTGCGCACCGCGTCGCCTGTCCAACCCC
>CAYOGX010001080.1:0-2204 GCA_964403235.1 uncultured Planctomycetales bacterium
CCGTCGACCTCGGCGAGGCGATAACGATCCGTTCGATCAGCTCGGGGTACCTGCAATCCACACCGGTGGGCATTTACTTGCCGACTGAGGTCGCGTACGCGGTTTCCGAGGACGGCAAGCGATTCCGCGTCGTGGCCAAGGTGGCCAACCAGGTATCGACCAAGACCGAAGGCCCGCTGACCAAGGACGTCACGGCTAAGGTCTCGCCCGTCAAGGCCCGCTACGTCCGGGTCCGCGCGAAGAACATCGGGACGATTCCGCCTGGTCACCCGGCCGCGGGACGCAAGGCCTGGCTCTTCGTCGACGAGATCATGGTCCACTAGCGCTTCGGTGGGTGGCCCATGGCTTTAGCCGTGGGGGACGCGAATCGGCGAGGAATTCGTGTCCCCCACCTCTGAAGAGGTGGGCCACCCCACTCCGAGCAAGTTCATCAAGTCACGTGTCACGAAGCCCTAGCGCCTTGGTCGCATCCGCCCGCGCATGCGGGCGATGTTCCGTCGCATGACCTCCTGCTGCTTGAGGGATTTGTCCTTGGGGATCTTCGGGGCGGGCAGCGCTTTGAGGATCTTGGCGAACCGTCGGCGGGCCGAGACCACCTCCGGCCTGTCGCTGTCGGTCACGTCCTGGTAGCCCGTGCCATCTCGATGCTCGCCGCAGTAGTAGAACCGGCCGAAGTCATCGGGCGTGTTGAACTCGAGCAGCCAATGCTTGTCGCGCAGGATCCGGGTATCGGACAGGAAGCTGAACGCCCACTCGCGCGTCGGGCCGGGCTTGCCCTGGACGATCTTCGCGAAGCTGTGGCCATCGATGACCCGGTCCTTCGGCAAATCGACGCCGCAGAACTCGGCCAGGGTCGGATAGAAGTCGGCCAGATCGACCAGCTCGTCGCTCACGACGCCCGACTGAACGGTGCCGGGACAGTTGACGATCAGCGGCACGCGCGCGCCCAGTTCCGTGGGCGTGTACTTGCCCGCGCCGTACGTCCCGTTGTCGGCCGTGAACATGACGATCGTGTTCTTGCGTAGCCCCGACTTGTCGAGCGCGTCCACCAGTCGGCCGACCAGCTTGTCCATGTACTCGACGTAGGCCTCGAACGTCTTGGGCGAGTTCCTGAGCGGCAGGTCCGGCCTGTCCGGCGTTGGGCCCCAGGGCGCGTGGGTCAGGCACATGGGGTAGTAGGCCAGGAACGGCCGGTCGCGATGGCGGCGCATGAAGTCGATCAGGAAGTCGGTGTACAGGTCGGGCCCGAAGTCCGTCGGTTTCGTGGGCAGGTGCTTGCCGTTCTTCATCACGCCCGGATGGAAGTACCGCGCGTACTTCTTCTTGTTGGGTTTCTCCCAGCCGCCGCGGTACGCGACGCCTTCCGGGAGGTAGCTCTTGTAGATCCAGATGAGGTACTCGTCGAATCCGCAGTCGAACACCCGCGTCGGGTGCTCACCGGGTAGCTGCCATTTCCCGGCGACGGCGGTGGCGCAGTCTCGCCGCTTGAGCAGGTCCGCGAACGTGACGTGGAAGTCGCCCAGGTTTGCCTTGGGACTGTCGCCGGGCCCGCCGGGGCGGTTGCGCATGTCGCACCAGCCGTTGCGGAACCCGTACTGACCGGTCATCAGCATCATACGGGTCGGGCTACAGACCGGTGTCGAGTAGCAGGTGCGGAACCGCACGCCGGTTCGGGCCAGTGCGTCGAGGTGGGGCGTCTGGTGTTTCGTGTGACCGTAGCAGCCGAGCTCCCTGGCGCCCAAGTCATCGGCCATGATGAGCAGGATGTTGGGCGGCCGATCCGCGGGCTCGTTGGTCTTCCGTGTTGCGCGCGCCGTCTCGGCTCGGAGCAAAGCCGGGGGGAATGTGGCGCTGGCCACGCCGGCCGCCGCGATGAGCAGGAAGTCACGTCTTCGCATGGGGGTGTCGTCCTTCCATTGCCGGGCGGGGGCACGGGTCAAGCCGCGCTCACTTCGCCCCGCGGATAGTGAACGTCTGCTCGAGCCAACCGTCGCCGTCCTTGGCGCGGATCCGAAGTTTGTGCTCCCCGGGTGGGATGACCCTGTCCGATGCATATTCCTCGGTGCCGAGCAGGTAGGGCGGCCCGTCGAAGCGGTTAACGACCTTGCCGTCCAGGTGGATCTCGAGCGGGCCCATCGCGATCCCTTCGACCCACACGCGGAGCCGCTCCCAGCCGTGATAGCCGTCCATGGGTCGGTTCGGCG
>CAYOGX010001081.1:0-2199 GCA_964403235.1 uncultured Planctomycetales bacterium
GCCCCGGGCGTTACTCGGTCGGGTCTGGCTCGAGCTGTCCGACAAGCTCGGCGATCCCGGCCAGGCCGCGCCGGGTGAGGTAGGTCTTCAAACCGTCGAGAATGGCCATCGGGCAGGCCGGGTCGGCGAACAGCGCCGTGCCGACCGCCACGGCGGTCGCGCCCGCCAGGAGGAACTCGACCGCGTCGCGCCAGCCGCTCACGCCCCCCATACCGATGATAGGGACGCGGGCCTCTCGGCAGACGGCGTGGTAGACGCTGTTGACCGCGTGGACGGCCAGGGGCTTGATGGCCGGACCGCTCAACCCGCCCGTGGTGTTGGCGAGCCTCGGGCGCCAGGTGTCGATGTCGATGGCCATGCCCACGAACGTGTTGACCAGGCTCAGGACGTCCGCACCCGCCTCGACGGCCGACCGCGCCGTCGCCGTGATGTCCGTCACGTTCGGGCTGAGCTTGACGATCAGGAGGCTGTGACGCACCTCGGCCCGGACGGCGGTGACCAGCTCCCGCAGGGCCGACGGGTCCGTGCCGAAGACCATCCCGTCCGCGACGTTCGGGCAGCCGACGTTCAGCTCCAGCCCCGCGATCGCGTCGATCGGATCGAGCCGGCGGCAGACCGTCAAGTAATCCTCGACGGCGTGACCGGCCACGTTGACGAAGACGGGGATCTTTAGCGACACCAGGTCGGGCACCTTCTCGGCCACGAACCGCTCGAGCCCGACGTTGGCCAGGCCGATCGCGTTGAGCAGCCCCGCGCTGGTCTCGACGATCCGCGGCGGCGGGTTGCCCAGGCGCGGCTCGGGCGTGATGCTCTTGGTCGTGAATGCGCCGAGTTGGTTGAGGTCCAGGACATCGGCCAGCTCGAGCGCGTAGCCACACGTCCCCGAGGCCGTCAGGATCGGGTTGGCCAGGCGGACCCCGCCCAGGTCCACGGACAGGTCAACGACGGTGTGGGTCTGACGGGCCATCGCGGGGCCAGCTTCGGGGGCCGGGCCAAGTCTGTCAAGCCACCGGACGCCTGTGCGTCCGCGCGGACGGCCGGCCCACTATTGCGGTGGGACTGCCTTGAGCATGTCACCCGCGCGGGCATGTAGTATCATGGAATAGCCATGCGCATCGCGGTGATCGGTAGCGGCGCGGTCGGGTGCTTTTACGGGGCGCGATTGGTCCGCGCGGGCCACGACGTATACTTCCTGATGCGCCGCGACTATCAGGCGGTCCGCGAGGGGGGATTGGCCATCCACAGTTGCGAGGGCGACTTCCATCTGGGATCGGTGCAGTGCTACGAACGAAGTGACGATATCGGTCCGGTCGACCTGGTCATCTGCCCGCTGAAGACGACGGCGCTGGACGTGGCGCCGTCCCTGATCCGGCCCTGCGTCGGTCCGGACACCCGGATCGTGGCGATGATGAACGGGCTCGGCGCGGAGGAGCAACTGGCCGCGTCGTTCGATCCGTGGCGGATTCTCGGCGGGTTGGCGTTCATCTGCTGCAACCGGGGTGAGCCCGGCCACATCCACCACCTGGACTATGGCCGCGTGGCGTTCGGGCATCTGCTGGACGATCCGGACGAGGTGAAGTGGATCGCGGACATCTTCGACCAGGCCGGCGTCGAGACGCATCCGCTCGACTCGCTCAAGCAGGGGCGGTGGGAGAAGTTGGTTTGGAACATCCCGTTCAACTCGCTGAGCGTGACGGCCGGCGGGGTCAGCACGCGACGCATCCTCGATGACGAAGGACTACGCGATCTGGCCCGTGCGCTGATGGTCGAGACCATCGAGGCCGGCAACGCCCACGGATGCCGGATCGACGGCGAGCCCCTCATCGAGAAGATGTTTACCAACACCGAGACGATGGGCCACTACCGCACGAGCATGCAGATCGACTTCGAGCAGAAACGCCTCCTGGAGGTAGAATCGATCCTCGGCGAGCCGGTCCGGCGGGCACACGCCGTCGGGCTGGCCGTACCGCACATAACCGCGCAGTACGGCCTGGTACGCTTCCTCGACCGGATCAACCGCGGCGAGCTGACGCGATACGAGTAGTACGTCGTCGGACGACCGGTCTTGAAGCACTCGACAACAGCGTTGGCCGGGTCGGTGACGGTTGCTCATGGATTCGGCGGCAGGCGGCGTGCTGCGTTGACGGCCAGCCCGTTGGCGACCAGAACGATCAGCGGGATGATCAGCGAGAAGACCGA
>CAYOGX010001082.1:0-2195 GCA_964403235.1 uncultured Planctomycetales bacterium
ACCTCCGCTGGCGGGGCGCGCCCAGCCACCACAACTACAGCGACGCGATCCACGGGCTCGGCGTCTATTACCGGCTGGCGGCCGAGGGCGAGCACAAAGACCAATGCCGCCAGGCCATCGACGACCTGGTCAGCATCTGGGCCGACAACGATCTGAAGATCCCCACCAAAGACGAGAGGCCCTCGCGACACGGGTTCAGCATGTTGCTCTTCAACGACGGCAAGACGCCGACGATGCCGGTGATCATGGCCGCCGCCGGCCTGAAGGTCGCCCACGTCGCCACCGGCAAGGACAAGTTCGCTAAGCACTACGAGAAGCTCGTCACCCAGTTCGGCTTCCGCAAGCAGACCAAGTTCCGCCACTTCAGCCGGCTCGACACCGACGACGCCGAGCACGTCTTTGGCCACCTCGACAACCTGTTGAACATGGAGAAGGACCCGGCGCTGCTGAAGTTCTACCGGATCGTGCTTGATGCGCTCTGGGCATCGCACAAGGGCAGCAAGTGCCCGCTGTTCAACTATATCTACCTCGGCCTGACGCCCGACGCGGCCGAGAGGGACAAGTACCTGGCCGACGCACTGTGGACACTCCAGAGCCATCCGACCAATACGTTCTTTCAGCCGCGGATGAACAGCCTGCGGGACGACATCGCCAAGGACGGCCGATACAGCAAGGAGCCCATGGCCGTCTTCGAGGCCGCATGGGACAACGAATACATGTGGAAGGGACACCTCTATCAGCTCGACGGGTGGACCAGCCGCACCGTCGTCGCCCTCGACGTGGCCCGCGACGACCCGATGGTCATCTATGCCGCCGACGAATCCATGGACCTCTACCGGTCGGGTGACGGGGCCAAGACCTGGCGGTGGATCGGCAAGAGCCCGGCGTCCGGGCTGTTCAAGATCGTCTCCGGGCAGAAGCGGCGGCACGTGTTCCTGGTCTCGCCGACGGCGGCGTTTCGGAGCACCACCGGCGGTCAGGCCTGGACCCGGCTGTCCCTGCCGGCCGACTGCGGCACGCTGACGGACCTGCAACTGGACCGGACGAACCCCAATCGCGTCTACGTCGTCACCGCCAAGGGCGTCTACCGTAGCCTCGATTTCGGCACCAAGTGGATCGGTGAGCGCTGGGAATGCGTCACGCCGCTCGTCCCGCCGGCTCACCAGGTCCGGCTGAGCCTCGGCCAGGGCGAGCCACCGATGGTCTACGGCTTTTTCGACGGCGAGTTCCGCGGCATGCCCCTCGACGGCAGCAGCCGGTGGAGCGACGCCGTCCAACTCGGCTACGGACGCTATCTCAAGCTGCACCCCTGGCTCCTGATCGGGCCGGGTGATCCCAAGAGTCTTCTCTGCGGGTACCGGGTGGCGTGGCGAAACATGGACTGGAGCTTCTTCTCCGGCAGCCTGGTCGGGACGATCCTGTCGCGCAGCACCGACGCCGGGCAGACCTGGACCTACGGCCAGCGGGCCATCATGAACCGCCTCAGAACCAAGGGCGGTCACGCCGTGATCCTCAAGGCCCTGGCCGATCTCGTGCCGCACTTCCTCGACGTCATCGCGCAGGACCCCAAGGACCCGAAGACCCTCTACGGCGCATCAGCCGACAAGGGCTTCTACGTCAGCCACGACCACGGCAAGAAATGGGCCAAGATCACGGACGGCCTGGACATCCCCAGGGTGCGGACGCTCTTCGTCCCCACGTCGGGCGACAAGATCTACGCCGGCACGCCCGCCGGCCTGTACCGCCTCGACCGAGGCCAGACCCGATGGCACGACGCCAACCTGCGCCTCCAATTCGACAGGAACACCCGTCGCGACCTCGGCGGCGCCGCCTATCTAGACGCCTACTGGCGAGGCCGATACTTCGGCTTCATCACCGACGCCCAGGCCAAACAAGACCCCACGAAATGGAACATCCCAGCAAAGTACCGCGACTGGGTCCCCCGCAAGTGAGCATGAAGGTAGGGCAGGTCGACGAAGGAGACCTGCCAAAACGCACCGGGCATTGCAATGGCAGGTGTCGCTGGGCTCCGCGCTGCCCTACAGGCGCGCGTCGCGCGCCGATCAGAACGTCACGGCTTGCCCGGTCTGGATGCTGCGGTCGATCGCGTCGAGGATGCGGGTGACCGTTAGCGAGCTTTCGGGCGTGATCGATGGGTCGTGGCCGTCGAGGACGCAGTCGGTGAAGTGGGCGAG
>CAYOGX010001083.1:0-2192 GCA_964403235.1 uncultured Planctomycetales bacterium
AGCTCGGTCTTGCCCAGTTGCCGATGCTTGACCCGGCCGGCGCCAGGCTCGGTTTGGCTGGCAGCCTCCGCCTCGTCCAGCAGCGTGGCAGCGACCCCACCGGCCACCGTGCCTCGACCGATCTGTCCCAAGAAACCGCGCCGCGTCAACCTGTCCGCCGACGGGTCCTTCGAACCGTGCTTGGCCATGGTATCGACCCTCCTGACGTTTCGGTGCTTGCCGTATGCTGCGCCCCTCGGTCTTGTCGACTACACAGGATACGGCCCGTGACCCGTTGCGGCAAGGAATCCATGGGTCTCGCGCGCTGACATGATCGCTTCCCTTCGGTCCGTCGCGCTTCGCCTGTCAGGGCTTCCGGTCACTACGGAATAGGGCCTCGGGCGATACGGGCCGCTTGGTCAACCCCGGTCCGCTGTAGAGCACTTCGAGGCCTTGCTCGTTGTTGTGTTGGAAATAGGTGACGGTGATCGGATGCAGTCCGGCCCTCAGCGCCAGCGCGCCAGAACGTTCGGTCATGCCGTGCAACCCGCCGTTGTCCACGACCAACTCGTCGCCGACGAACAGCTTCGAGCCGTCGTCTGATTTCGTGTAGAAGGTGTAGACGCCGTCGCGCGGGATCCGGATGAATCCGTGGAACTTAAAGCCGAAGAGGTCTTTTCGTGTGCGGGCGCTCAGGTCAAAGGCGACGGCCGTGCCCGTCTTCTCGGGTTTCAGGACGTTGCGTCGGCGCTCGGTGTTCAGGTAGTAGGCGTAGTCCAGGCCGTTGACGACCTTGCCGGGGCTCGAAGGCTCGCGAGGCTTGACTTTGGTGAACGCGGCGCAGGCGATGCCGCTGACGGGTCGGCCTCCCTTGAAGACGGCGGCGCGCACGGTGGCTGTGTCTGTGAGGGTCAAGGGCTTGGTGTACCGCGTCGCGGCCGGCGTCGGGTCCTTGCCGTCGAGCGTGTAGCGAATCTCGCCCCCTGTGGCAACGGTGGCCACGGTCACCTCGAGCGTTCTTATGAAGATGTCGGCCTCGGCCGTGACGGTCGGGTCGACGATCACCTGGAGCAGATCGAACCACGCCGTCCCCGGATCGCCGAACGCAAGACCCACGCTGGCGCGGGCGTGGTTTCGGTCCGCCTGACCGACCAGCACACGTTCACGCCATTCGGGCGTCAGCGCGAAGGTCTGTTCCAGTCCGCCAATGAAGGACAGCTTGAATCCCGGCGCGTCGCCGGCCCGTTCGCGAGGGCCACGCTGGGTCGCCGGGGTCGTGCATGCGCACTGGTCCGGCGGGCCTACCGGGAGTGGCCTGCCCTTTGCCCAGATCGAGACGCGGAAGGGCTCGTCCTTGCGCAGGGGGAACGGGAAGAACGAGAGGGCGCAGCCCTGCTCCTTGGCGGGCGTGTGCATCCGCAGCGAATGGCGGCCGTGACGCGCCACGCGCGGGTCGATGAAGTACGTCGCACCGCGACCCGCGCCGACGTTCGCGTAACAACTGGCCGGGGTGCCCACGTTGGGGTTGCTCTCAAAGCTCGGGTTCACCACGCGGTTCGCAGGATGGACCTGAAGGTCCTCGTCGGGAAACGGGCCCACGGGGATCTGATAGGCGCGCGTCCCGTAGGCGTCGATCATGTCCTGGATGACGCCGTCCTCTACGGGCACCTCGCGATTCTCGAACGGCACGGCGGCCCGACCGGTGAATGGGACGTCCTTCACCTGCAGCCGGACGGCGTCGGGCACGTTGCGCGTGTTGGCGGCCAGCACGGTGATCACACCGCGGTCTCGCCACGCGGCAGCGGCCACCGTGTCGGGCGAGCAAGCCACCTCGGGCTTCGGCTCCGCCGAAAGGATGCCCGGGGCGAGCTCGGCCATCTCGAGCGCGAGCCGCCCGCATTCGGCCCAGACACTGGTCGACTTCGGAAACCCGTTCTGCCCGTGCCGGATGAAGTACTGGATCGCCGTGGCGCCGCGGATCACCGGAAGATAGGTCATGACCCGCTCTTCCCGAGCGGTGGGCTCCCTTCGCCACCATTCGTGGCCGCCGAAGGCCTGCGGCACGAACCAGATCGGCTTGTCCAGCGCAAACTCCCGGACGAGCAACGTGGTGGCCTGGCCGGTATTGGTCAGCGGCGCGTGCGGAATCGGGTAGATATCCGTCATGACGACGTCCATGGCATCGGCGTAGCGCCGCGCCGCTTTCGGCTCCA
>CAYOGX010001084.1:0-2191 GCA_964403235.1 uncultured Planctomycetales bacterium
GGGTGGCCTGGCCGTGTACCATTGGTGGCTCGGCTGCCGGCCCTCCTGAGGGCTGACCTACGTCGTCAGGCGCGTTTTTCCCACTTATCGAGCTCGGTGACGGCCGAGAGCGTGCTGCCCGCGTCGATCTCGGCGCGAATGCGGTTCTCGCGCTCGAGGATGTCCTGTGCGCGGTTGGCGATCTCGACGACCTCGTGCCTGGGGACGACGATCACGCCGTCGTCGTCGCCGACGACCCAGTCGCCCGGCCGGACGTGACAGCCACCCACGACGACGGGAGCGTCCATCTCGCCCAACCCCTTCGGGTCACCGGCCGCCGGCACGATCTGACGGGCAAACGCGGGGAACCCCATCTGCTTGATCTGGACGGTATCGCGGATCGCGCCGTCGATGACCACGCCGGCGATCTGCTTGGTCTGACAGCTATGGGTGGCCAGTTCGCCCCAGACCGCCGGTGGCTTGCCGCCGGCGTCGATGACGATGACGTCACCGGGCTTGGCGTGATCGATCGCCTCGACGGGCTTGGCCCAGTCGCCGGCCGCGGTGCGGACCGTGAACGCCGGCCCGGCCATCTTGAACCCCTCCTTGATCGGGCGGACGCCTTCGATCTCACGGGCGTTGTGCATGGCGAAGGAGATGTCGGCCGTGCTGACGCGCCGGAACACGTCCCGAACCTGATCCTCTCCGACCCGCTTGAACAGCTCGCTGGTCTCGGGCCGACCGGTGGCGATGGCTCGCTTGATCTGTTGGGTCGCCTTGCGGGCATCGGGTGACTTGATGATCGCGCCACCCACGATGACGATGCTCGCCCCGTTGCGAACCGCCTCCACGCACGTCTGGGAGTTGATGCCCCCCGCGACCGCCAGGGGCACGTCGATCCGCTTGGCGATCGCCGCCAGGATCTCGAAGCTCACCTTGCCGTGCATCTGCTCGTCGATGCCGGTGTGCACGGTGATGACGTGCGGGTCGAGCTTGGCGATCTCCTGGGCGCGGTCGACCGGATGGGGCACGGCGATCAGGTCGACCGCGATGCGGGCCCCGTAGTTCGCGCCGGCCTCGATGCACTCGGCGATCGTCTCATCGGTGGCCTGACCGAGGACATCGACGATGTTGGCACCGGCCTTGGCGGCCGATTCGACCTCGATCCGACCGGCGTCCATGACCTTCATGTCCGCCACGAGGGTCTTGTCGGGGAATTCGGCTCGGAGTCGCCGGACGGCGTCGAGTCCCTCGGCCTTGATCAGCGGGGTGCCGGCCTCGATCCAGTCGGCCCCGCCAGCGACGGCCTCGCGGGCGACGCGTATGGCCTGCTCGATGTTGACGAAATCCAGTGCGAGTTGGACGACCGGTTCCATGGCCATGGGACCACCTATCGGACCTGCGGTGTCGCGACACCTGATAAGTAAGTGTTCACTAACAACATTATGGCCGCCTGCGGTGCCGGCTGCAAGACCTCCTTGCCCCTCATCCTACTGCCACGTCCACGGGAGTCAACGATCCGGCCTGGGGCCCCTAGGCGCATCCCGGGTGCCCCTTGGCGGGCCAACAGGGACTCAAGGCGGGTTCTCGTTGCGCCCGAACCCCTTGACGAGGCGGGGCCAGCCGTTGACCGCGGTCTTGCTTGGCGTATGTCAACGACCCATTCAGGTCACCTGCAATGCGGCCACAGACGGCCCGTCGTTTGGGTGTCAACGCGTCGCGCCAGGCTTCGCGGGGTCGAATGGACTCGATGGGTTTGAGGCGGATCGCGTTGCCAATGAGCGGGTCGACCCTTACGGATCGCCCCTTGACCGCGCCATATGAACGCGACGAATTCCGGGATGCCGTCCGAAACGAACCGGCCAAGCCGCTTGCAATCTAGATGGCGCTCGGATACACTACCTGGTTCGGGACAGAGCGAGGCAAGGGATCTACAATGCCGAAGCAAAAGACGCACAAGGGTCTGGCCAAGCGGGTGAAGGTGACGGCCGGGGGCAAGGTGCTTCGCAGGAAGACGTTTGGGGGGCACCTGATGAGCGGCAAGAGCGGCAAGCGTCGCCGACAGATCCGCACGTCGACACCCATGGTCAAGTCGGACGCGAAGCGGACGCTCAGGAAACTGGGGTAGCACAAGGAGTTCGCCATGCCCCGGGCACGAAAAGGTGCAGCCCGACATCGACGGAAGAAGCGTATCCTGGCCCGTGCCAAGGGA
>CAYOGX010001085.1:0-2187 GCA_964403235.1 uncultured Planctomycetales bacterium
CGATCGCCGACAACGCCGGCGGCAATGCCGAGATGACGCATCAGGACCCCAGCGTTCGTGCCAAGACCGACGCGCTCGACTCGTTGGGCAACACGACGGCGGCGACGGGCAAGGGCTTCGCGATCGGTTCGGCCGCTCTGACGGCGTTGGCGCTACTGGCCGCCTACGTCGAAGAGGTCCGCGTCGGCATCGACCGCCAGGTGGAAGCCTACGTCGTGGCCCAACCCGACTGCCAGGCCGGCAAGTTCTACGCGATCGGCCACGGCAAGTACGCCCTGGCCCTCGACAACGGCGTGTCGGCCGCGTTCATGCGGGGACGAGGCAACAACGCGGTCCAAACCGAAGTCGTCGTCGACGGCAAGGCGGCCGACGAGAAGGTCTCCTTGATTCCCGCCAGCTTCATGGCCATCAAGCACCTTACGGAGCACAAGGCGGTGACCGGCAAGACCTTCACCGGGCCGTTCGGTCCGAACCTCGACGCGAAGGACGCCCAAGGCAAGAAGAAACTCCTGCCCGCCTCGCTGCAGCAGTACATGGCCTTTTACGAAGTGACGCTGATGAACCCCAAGGTCCTGTGCGGGATGTTCAGCGGGGTGTTGCTGGCGTTTGTGTTCTGTGCGATGACGATGAAGGCCGTCGGCCGGGCGGCCGCCATGATGATGCTCGAGTGTCGCCGGCAGTTCGGCAAGGCCCGCGAGTACCTTCGTGGCCAGGGTATGGAAGAGGAAAAGGTCAACGACGCGGACAACTGGCCGATGCGGTTCGAGATCGACGGCGAGACGTATCCGCAATACGGCCATTGCGTTGGGATCGCCACGGCCGGGGCGCAACGGGAGATGGTCGTGCCGTCCTTGTTGGCTTTGGTCGTGCCCATCTCGGTCGGGTTGGTCTTTGACGTGCCGGGTGTGATGGGCCTGCTGGCCGGCGGGCTGAGTGCCGGGTTTGCGGTGGCGATCTTCATGGCCAACGCCGGCGGGGCCTGGGACAACGCCAAGAAGCTGATCGAGACGTTGCCCAGCAACACAACCGCCCAGCAGTACCTCGACAATGCCGACGCCAGGGAGCGGTTCCCCGAACTGGAACCCCGCGCCCGGTTAGCCGTCGAGAACGGCACGCCCGACCTGGTCATCAGCGGCAAGGGATCGGAGGACCACAAGGCCGGCGTCGTCGGCGATACGGTCGGCGATCCGTTCAAGGACACCTCCGGGCCGAGCCTGAACATCCTGATCAAGCTCATGAGCATGGTCAGCGTGGTCTTTGCGGGCCTGATCGTGAAGTTCGCCCCGGCGATCGGCGCGCTGCTGGGCATTACCCGTTAGGGGCGGATCCAGTCGATGTCGAACCTTCAACCAGTGTGAACCGACGCAGCCCATCCACCCCCGGCGGGTGGGTGGGCTGTTGATCTGTTGTGCGATGCCCGATTCCACCGACGCCCGTCAATTCGCCATCGAGGTCGCCCGCATCGCCGCCGACGACCTGTGTGAGGACGTTGTCGTCCAGGATCTGCGCGGGATCAGCGAGGTCTGCGATTTCTTCGTCATCTGCACGGGCACGAGTGACCGCCAGATGCGGACGGTGGTCGATCACGTGCAGGAACGGGCCAAGGTCCTGGGCCAGAACCGATTCGGGCTGGCGGGCTACGATGAGGCGCACTGGATCTTGGCGGACTACGTCGACGTGGTCGTCCACGTCTTCAGCGCCGAGGCCAGGGCCTACTACGACCTCGAGCTCCTGTGGGGCGACGCCAAACGCATCGAGGCGTGGCAGGAGCGGGGAAACGCCTGATGCACGGTGCCTGGACGGACGCACCACCCGGTCCGAGCCGCAAACTGTCAGGAGCGGTCGGGTTGATCATCCACCGTGTCCGCCAGCCGGCGCCTGCCGGCCACGGATCTACAGCCCGTGGGAAGGCAAGATCCACGCCAAGCAGGTCGCACAACCGGCAAGTAGCAGGACCATGAGCAGGAGTCGATCAAGGGCAAGCGGTTTGTCGTTCTTGGCCTCCATGCCTGTGGCTCCCATCCAATGACTTCATCCAGTACGCCTGTAGATTTTGTAGTTGCGCTTTAGGGTTGTCAAGCCCAAAAAGTCGGGTCCGGCGACTGAAGCGCGCCGGCCATGTCTGTATTATATCGGCCATTCCCGCCGCGGGGGCCAGCAGGGCTGGGAATGCGGGGGGGGTGGTCG
>CAYOGX010001086.1:0-2185 GCA_964403235.1 uncultured Planctomycetales bacterium
TGGAGCTGTCGGCATGGTTTGCTAACAACCCCGACGCGGTGTGCATCGTCTGCGGGAAGATCTCAGGCAACGCCGAGATGATGGACTTCGACTACGGCGGCGAGCTGTTCGACCCGTGGTGCGACCGGGTCAACGCCGCCGCGCCGGGTCTGCTCGACCGGCTGCCCATCGAGAACACCCAGTCCGACGGTTGGCACGCGGCCTATCGCTGCATCATCGCCGTCTGCGGCTCCAAGGCCCTCGCTCGACGCAGGCGCGATGTCACCGAGGACGAGATCACCCTCAACGCCGACGGCGAGCGGGTCGTCGTGCTCAAGGGCAAGGAATACGTCGTTCACACCGACCGGCAAGGCACCACCTTCGTCATCATCACGCTGATCGAGACACGCGGCGAAGGCGGGCTGTTCCTGTGCGCCCCCACGCCCGGTTACCAATTGGTCCAGGGCGACCTGACGGACCTACCGGTGATCTCGGAGGCCGAACGCGACATTCTCTGGCAATGTGCCCGAGAGCTGAACGAGATGGCCGAGAAGTCGGCGATGTCGGGCGACAGGTCGCACAATGGCGATTCTCTGGCTCACCATTCGCACACCGGCCGGATCTCGGACGACAGCAGCCACAGGCCCGGGGATGACTACAACCGCCGGGGCGATGTCCAGGCCGTACTGGCCGCTCACGGCTGGACGTACGTTCGTAAGGACGACATCAACGAACACTGGCGCCGGCCCGGCAAGAGCAAAGACCAATCCGCCACGCTTCGGCTAGAGGACCGCACATTCTATGTCTTCTCGTCCAATGCCTACCCATTCGAGATGCACGAGAGCTACAGCCCGTTCGCCGTGTACACGCTCTTGGAGCATGATGGTGACTTCTCGGCCGCCACACGTGCATTGTCGGAACAGGGCTACGGAGAATCGCCAGAGGAGGCCACAGGCGTGGACATCTCGGCCATTGTGGAAATGTCGGCCGAGATCGTCGGCTGTTCGTCACACAATGCCGAGAACGGCCATTGTGGGGCCGACAATGCCGAGAACGGGTCAGACCTGCCCGACAATCCCGACCCCGGGCCGATCCCCGAACATCTCTTCCAGGTGCCGGGCCTGGTGTCGCGGGTCATGGACTTCACGATGACCAACGCGCCATACCCGAACGTCGGCCTGGCGTTCTGCGGTGCCATCGCATTGCAGTCCTACCTGTGCGGCCGGAAGGTCCAGACGTCCACGGACCTGCGGCCCAACATCTACTTACTCGCGTTAGCGAGTTCTGGTACGGGCAAGGACTATCCCCGCAAGGTCAACTCACGAGTGCTGTTCGAGATCGGGCACATCGCCGCGCTCGGGGATAAGTTCGCCAGCGGCCAGGGCATTCAGGACGCGCTGTTGCGATCCAACGCCATGCTGTTCCAGAACGACGAGATGGACGGCGTCCTGCGCCAGATCAACTTCGACCGCGACAACAAACACGAGTCGATCCCCAACATCCTGCTGACGCTCTACACGTCGGCCAACATCCACTATCCCATCCGCGTCAAGGCCGGCCAGAAGGATATGGCCCATATCGACCAGCCGCACCTGACGCTGTTCGGGACGGCCACGCCGCAATACTTCTACGAGTCGCTGTCCCATCGAATGCTCACCAACGGCTTCTTCGCCCGCCTGATCATCGTGGACATCGGTAAGCGCGGCCGGGGGCAGTTGCCCGGCTCGGTTCGCAGCCTCCCCGAGAGCATCATCCAGACGGCACGCTGGTGGGCGGAGTTCACCCCGGGTAGGCCCATGGCCGGGAACCTGTACAACGTCCACCCGGACCCGAGGGTCGTGCCGTTCACGCCCGAGGCCGAGCAGGCCCTGACCAAGCTCCAGCGGATGGGCGAGGATGAGTGGGACAAGGCCCACGCGGCCAATGACGAGCCGGCCCAGACCGCCTGGAGCCGGACATGCGAGAACGCGACGAAGATGGCGCTGCTGTACGCTTGCAGCGAGAACCACGAGGACCCCGTCATCGGCCTGCCGTCCGTCGAGTGGGCCACCACCTTCGCCATGCACCAGACCCGGCGCCAACTGTACCTGGCCTCGACGTACGTGGCGATGGGTGAATTCGACGGCCTGTGCAAGAAGGCAACGCGGTACCTGGTCATGTGCCGCGACCGGGGCAAGGCGGGGGACTATCCGGTGCCGGACTGGAG
>CAYOGX010001087.1:0-2181 GCA_964403235.1 uncultured Planctomycetales bacterium
ATACGTGCAGTCTCCCGGACGCGCCAATGGACCACACCGAATCGATCCCACCCGTGCCACCAAGTAGGACAGCTCCATCGGCGTAACGAACAAGCGGTGGTCAAAGCTGGCAAACCGACAGCACCGCCCGCACTGCCTACACGGACGGCCCCGAGGTGCCACATCGGCATCCACCCGCGCAAAAAGAGCACCCACCGCACGGACGATGCGCGAATTCCGACTGTTAGCTTGGATCACCTCGATCGGGAGTGAGTCCGGCGGCGCAGTCATCACCAATTGTTCGACTCGCGGATTTCCTCAATGCGCCCGGCGTCGTGAAACGTCCCTCGGTTCATCCCGGCGCAGAGCGTTGCGGCCGCGGCCCAGTGGTCGGGCGACCGCAGGTTGATCTTCCAAAACGGCCACGTGCGACACTGGCGCGGCCGGACCTGATAGATCTCGCAGCCAGCCCTCTGGCCGTTTCGCCTCAGAAAGATGCAATCGCCGTTCGGCCGCTCGGTCAGGCTGTAGCGAAAACCGACCCGTCGGATGTGCTTGGGCGCGAGATCCTCTAGCGCCACACCGAGCGCCTTGGCGATCTGACGGCGTTCCGCCGCCGTGACCCAGACGTACCCCGGCTCACCACTGCAGCAGTTGCCGCACTGGAGGCACTCGAACGACAGCCCCTTACGGTACCAGGTGTAGTCACCCACAGCGGCTCGACCCCCTGAGCTCAGCTCTGCCAAGGCATGTCCACGCTCAGGTTAAGTCAACCGACGGGTTTTTTCAACCCGCTCACAGCCCTCCCGCGCCACCGCGCTGTATAGATCACGGGCAACATTGTCGTTGCCCGGCCGCGCGCTAGGTGGCATATTGCCCGTAGTAGACAAGACCGAACCGTCAATCATCGAGCAGGCCACGCCATGTCCGAATCAGCTTTCGTGCCCGTCCAAGTGCCCCCACCGCCGCGCGACATCCCGCGGTGGTTTTTCATCCGCCGCATGCAGGCGCTGGCCTTCTCGGGCGCGATCATGCTGTTGGTCGGGCTGGTCAACCTTGTCGGCGTCATCATCTGGTCCGGTCACCTCCCTCCCGGTCCCGATTGGCACTTGGACCGACGGCGTCACGAAACCCAAGGCCAGCTAGAGGGTACACGATTCATGCCCCACTATCATATGGGCAATCGTTCGCCTTGGGAGGTCCGCTTCACGTTCAAGACGCCCGGGGGGCGACCGATCCACGCGACGGGCTACACCTTCGACGAATCCTATCAGCTCAAGCAGCCCGGTGACGTCATCCCGATCGAATACGACCCAGACGACCCCACGATCGCCCGGCCGGCGGGCGGATGGCATTCTCTGTTCCCCTGGTGGATCTACGCGCTCGTTGGCGCGCCGATGATCTTGCCGGGCCTTGGGGTCATGCTCATCCTGTGGGTGCGGGTCCGGCAGGAACGGTCCCTGCTGACACACGGCCAGGCCGTTGAGGGCCGCGTCGTCGCCGTCAAGACCTCCTGGTACGTCCACTTCGGCAGCAAGCACCCCTATGATATCGACTACGTCTTCGGCGATCTGATCGGACAGGAGCAGACGGGACGGGACCGGACCTACAGATACGCATGGGCGGCATCGTTGCGCCCGGGGGATCCGCTGATCGTCATCCACGACACGATGGACCTTCGTCGCAACGCGCTGTGGATCGACCAGCCGGGCCGCTGACCCGCCCAACGGCCGGCGCGATGAGTCCGCTGGCATGACGCCGATCGACCCGTCAGTCGGACGCCGCCAACTGATCCATCACCTCTTGGGGAATGTCGAAATTGCTGAAGACGTTCTGGACGTCGTCGTGCTCCTCGAGCGACTCCATCAGGCCCAGGACCTTCTTGCCCGCCTCGACGTTCAGCGTGACGGTCGACGCCGGCACCATGCCCACCTCGGCCACCTCGGTCTTGATCTCGGCATCCGCCAAGGACGTCTTGACCTGGCCGAACCAATCCGGATCGCACGTGATCTCCCAGACGTTGCCGTCCTGGCGGTAGTCCCCGTCGCCGGCGATCGCCAGTTCCATGATCCGTTCTTCGTCCGTCGCGTCGATGTCGACCGTGAACAGACCACGTCGGGCGAAATTGAAGGCCACGCAATTCGTCGAGCCCAGGCTCCCGCCGCTTCGCTCGAAGATCTTGCGGATTTCGCCAACGGTCCA